>NZ_JADBQM010000020.1:0-130969 GCF_014895895.1 Enterobacter cloacae complex sp. P14RS | reverse complement strand
GTATTATAGCGACTCATTAATAACATCAATGGATGCGAATAAAATATTGGCACTAAAGTTAGATCACGCCTTAACAGGCGTAAAAGATGAAGTATTAAAGCAAGCGCAACTGTTAGATGATGGGGCAACGCGATTAAGCTATCAGCTATCGTGCTTTACTGAAAACTATCAGGATGTATGTTTACGATTACGCAAAGAAGACTCAAGATTTTTGACAGGTATCGTCCAGTTAATAAAACACAGAGACATTATCTCTAAGATGCTTTATATTTATATTAAAAGCCTATTAATTAACAAGAGTGAAAAAAGAATACATAACATACAAATAAATCTTATGCGTTTAGGTGTATCAATTTCATCATCGATGCTCTCCAGCCAGGCTTTTATATATTCAGCAACTATTGCAATCTGTAGTAGTGTTCATACCAACATTTGGATGAAAGAAAAGATTACATCGTTTTCTACTTATGCTGTTCTTGGTTTAAAAGTTTATGGCATCGTTGAGCAGGCATCCAGAAGCGCCAACCATCTAAAAAGCTATAATGCTTATTATTATAATCTACTTTATCAGGAAGAACTTGAAATGATGTTTTTCTTGATTGAGCCCATAATAATGAGGTCCCCTATTCTTAACCAAGCTTATGCTTCAGACAGCGATATTGCATATGCGATTTCAAGGATGATAAAGGGATGATTAAAGCTATTAAAGACTGGTTAAAAGGCCAACTTATATTCTTCCTGAGAGGCGCCATCCCCCTTTTATTCGTCATAATATTTGCACTATTTGCCGTAACCTGGCTGCCCGAAAAAATCGCAATGAATGCAATATGGTCAATTGTAGTTATTGTAGGCCTCTATATCCTTTTACGTAAAAAAAGATAATTACTATTTAACAGGAGTAAATTATGTCAATTCCCGCGCATCTGTGGTTGTTTGATGAAAATGGTTCGCCCATCGTTGGTCCATCCTTACTGCCAGCGAGATTAGGATCGTTTGAAATCCGTTCAGTTATCCATCAGGTATGGATCCCTGAGAGCTCGAATACTGGTCGTTTGACAGGCACGAGAGTTCACTCCCCCTTAAATTTGCATAAGGAATTTGATGCTGCAACGCCTGTTTTATATCGTGCTATGTGTGAAGGAAGAACATTAAAAAAAGCAGAATTGAAAATGTATCGTATTCTTGACCAAGGCGTTGAGAGTGAGTATTTCAATATGATAATGGAGAACGTAAAGATCACCTCAATATCCCCCCTGTTGCATCCCACCGGCTTGACAAGCACGCATCTCGAAGATATTCAACTCCGTTACGAGAAGATTACATGGAAGCATTGCGAAGGGAACATTCTCTACACTGACGAATGGAATAACCGTGCTACGTATTAGAGTATATAAAATGAAAGTACTACTAATTTTGGCTGCACTTCTTTTCTTGGTTCAAAATGCATCAGCAGCCCAAATGTCCGGATTCGCAGCCAGGTATTATCAGGATGATGGAACAACGCCGGAAGAACCCACAAAAGTGCCTCTCTATCCCACTATTACCATCGGTAAGAAAACCGTGCAAATGGAGGTTACTCACCTGTCAGATATCACCAGCACACCAGTTAACAAAGACCGTTCCGCGCGCTGGATCTGCATCCATGACGACGATGGCACGAATTACTGGTTCATCTCGGATAACGAAATGGGTGCAGGATTGTTAACGGCACTAGCCATAGCCAGGGATGGGATTCATAAAGAGTGTGCAAAAACAACGGAACCAGTCAGAGTCTCAGTCGCTAATGTTCCATTGTTAAATGCTACTCACGGGAATTTAGTTAAACTGTTCGGTCATAAGGAGATCGCCACAAAGAAAGCGATGCTTTTTTATCATGAGACGCCAGTGCAGGATGGATTCATCCAGAGTAATACCGTCTCTTATTCCTTCGATGACGAAAAAGTGCGTGGTGTAATCATCGGGCAAATTACCAGCAACTAGTTCGCAGACTCCCTCTTCCACAGGAACGGGGAGTTAAGCCTGTCCACCCAACCGCATATGCAACAACGGAAACGGATTCCCCTGCCCGTCCAGCTCCGAGCGTCCGACCTGCTCAAACCCCATATGGCGATAAAATGCGACGCCCTGCGGGTTCTGCTCATTCACGTCCACTTCGTTTACGCCAAACTCGGCGATGGCGTGTTTTAGCAGCAATTTCCCGACGCCCTTCCCTCGGCTCGCGTCATCCACAAAAAGCATTTCAATGCGGTTTTCATCCACGCCCAAAAAGCCGTGAATAACGCCTGCGTCATCGCGAGCAATCACGACCTTGAGGTTAGGTAGATAGGCGTTGAGCAATAACGGGCGCAGCGCCGCAATATCGCTTTCTTGTAAAAAGTGATGGGTGGCGCGAACGGAAGATTCCCAGATCGCGACCAGACGTTCAAAGTGTTTGGGGAGTGCGGTTTCTATTTTCATGGGGGGATCATGATTAGAAAACCGAACTATTTCAATCCACTCTTTGCGATCTTTTCACCATCACCCCATCCCTCGGTACCACCACGGTGACGTTTTCCATCGGCACGCCTGCCGCAAGGTGAATATCCTGTAGCTGCTGTAACGCTCCCCACCGGAATGGCAGCTCCGCTCGCCCGTTCATGTCGTCTTTCTCCGTTGGGCTTTTAACGGAAGTCTATCCAGGCGAGCCAGTAATGCCCCTGGAAGAAAGCACGATTTTTACTGCTTCACCCATACCAGCTGATCAACCCGGAAGCCCAGACTGCGCGCGGTGTTCAGGTAATCCTGCTTTACCGCATCCGGGATGGTCGGCGTGCGTGACAGGATCCACAGATAGTCGCGGTTCGGGCCGCTCACCAGCGCGTACTGGTACTTATCGTCCAGCCTGATCACGTTATACCCGCCGTAGAACGGGCCGAAGAACGATACCTTCAGCGCGGCGGTGGTCGGCTCGCCGGTAAAGTAGGCTTTGCCCTCGCTCTCGTTCCACTTGTTCTTCACCGGATCAAAACCCCGGTTAAGCACGCTGATGCCGCCGTCGCTGCGCTCGCCGTAGGTCGCCGTCACCTGTTCCAGACCACGTTCAAAGCGGTTTTCCAGACGGGCGACTTCGTACCATTTGCCGAGATAGCGGCTGGCTTCAAAGTTGGTAATAGGCTGCACGCCTTTCGGCGGCGTGGGGGATTTACAGGCGACCAGCGTCAGGGCAATCGCAACACCGGTCACAACAGGCCATAGCTTCATGAGAATTCCTTTCATTTGCACGGTTGGAAGTTAAGTGTAGTGCACCGTTTCGGCGCTTCATCCCGTTCGGGAAAATTCGTAGTATATTGAGAGTATTCCTCCACCCTGGACACGGACATGGCTTACTCCATCGGCGAATTCGCCAGACTCAGCGGCATCACCGCCACCACCCTGCGGGCGTGGCAGCGTCGCTACGGTTTACTCAAGCCACAGCGCACGGAAGGCGGCCACCGCCAGTACAGCGATGAGGACGTCCAGCAGGCGCTCAAAATCCTCGACTGGGTAAAAAAAGGCGTCCCGATCGGCCAGGTCAAACCGCTGCTGGAACGCCCGACGCCGGGGCGGACCAACAACTGGCAAACGCTGCAGCAGAGCATGCTGCAACGCCTGCAGGACGGCAAAGTCGAGTCCCTGCGCCAGATGATTTACGACGCCGGGCGCGAGTACCCAAGGCCGGAACTGGTCGCGAACGTACTGCGTCCGCTGCGCAGCCAGGTCTCGGCTAACGTCGCCGCCGCCATGACCCTGCGCGCGATCCTCGACGGCATCATCATCGCCTACACCTCGTTTTGCCTCGAAGGCGATAAAAAAGCGCCGGGCGACAATATTCTGCTCAGCGGCTGGCACCTGAACGACCCATGCGAGATCTGGCTCGAAGCCCTAACGCGCACCGGGCAGGGCCACCGCATCGACATTCTGCCAGTTCCGCCAGACGCGCTGGCACCGGAGATTTTCCCGGAGCGGAAATGGCTGCTGGTCACCAGCGGCAAGCTCACCGCCGGGCGGAAAAAGCAGGTGGAGCAGTGGCAGCAGCAGGTATCGCTTGAAGTGATTATCCTCTGATAATTTTCTCCTGCGGGAATCTTCACGAAAAGTTGAATATTTTCCCGCGCCGCAGATGCTAACGTTTTCCTGTGACGAATAACTCAACAGGAAAACACCATGAAAAAAACTGCCCCTCTGCTGATCCTGGCCTCGATGGCCTTTGCCCCTACAGCCTTTAGCGCCCCTGCCGGCACGCTAAGCGTCCACATTCTTGACCAGCAAACCGGAATGCCGCCATCAGACGTTACCGTTACGCTGGAGAAGCAGCAGCAGGACAAATGGACTCAGGTTGCCAGCGGCAAAACCGACTTGGATGGCCGTATCAAATCGCTCTATCCGCAGGATCAGGACATGCAGCCTGGCGTGTACAAAGTAACCTTTAAAACCGCAGAGTATTTCCACGGCAAAAAGCTGGATACCTTCTTCCCGGAGATCCCGGTGCTGTTTACCGTGACCCGCACCAACGAGAAGCTGCACATCCCACTTCTGCTTAGCCAGTTCGGCTACTCGACCTACAAGGGAAGTTAAGAGGCGTTGATTTTAAAGGATTATAAAAAATATTTCCGCGAATACTTGGACAAATTAGTCATGTTGTGTAAGTTTTAGTTATATGAACGGGAGGACTACACCATGACAACGAAACCTGTGCTCGGTATTAGCGGATGTTTGACCGGATCCGCCGTTCGCTTTGACGGCGGACATAAGCGCATGGGCTTCATCATGGATGAGCTGGCCCAGTGGGTGAATTTCAGGCCCGTCTGCCCGGAGATGGCCATCGGCCTGCCGACGCCTCGCCCGGCGCTGCGTCTGATCGTCACGACAGACGGTGAAACGCAGATGCGCTTCAGCCACGCGCCTCACGAAGACGTTACGCAGAAAATGGCCGACTTTGCGGCAGATTATTTGCCGAAAATCGGCGACCTCGCAGGCTTTGTTGTCTGTGCAAAATCCCCAAGCTGCGGCATGGAACGCGTGCGGCTGTATGATGAAAACGGCAACCGGGGCCGCAAGGAGGGGGTCGGGCTGTTCACCGCCGCCCTCCTTGAAACCTTGCCGTGGCTGCCCGTTGAAGAGGACGGACGCCTGCACGACCCGGTGCTGCGGGAAAACTTCGTCGAGCGCGTTTTTGCGCTGCACGAACTTAACACGCTACGTAAAAATGGCCTGACGCGCCGCGCGCTGCTGGACTTCCACAGCCGCTACAAGCTTCAGCTGCTGGCGCACCACCAGGCGGGCTACCGTGAGATTGGCCCGTTCGTTGCCTCGCTGCACGAGTGGGAAGACCTGGACGCCTTCTTCGTGGCGTACCGGGAAAAGCTGATGACCATCCTGAAAAAACCTGCTTCACGGAAGAATCACACCAACGTGCTGATGCATATTCAGGGCTATTTTCGTAACCAGCTCAACACCCGCCAGCGCGGCGAGCTGCGCGACGTGATCCTGCACTATCGCAACGGACAGTTGCCTATCCTCGCCCCGATCACGCTGCTGAAGCACTACCTGGCCGAATACCCCGACCGGTATCTGATGACGCAAAACTACTTTGATCCCTATCCTGATGATTTGGGTCTGCGTCTGGCAGTCAAGTGATGAAAAAAATGCGAAGGCCCCATTGACCCATAGAGGCCCAAAGCAGTACCCCGTTTAGACGACATCCTCACTGTCGTCTCTTTTTTGCATTTCATCTAAAGACTGTGTTTATATACAGCTTATTCTGCAAAAGGGGCCTGCCTGTGATCAACACCCTGCACATTCAAAACTACCGCTCCATCCGTGAGATGTCGCTGGAGCTGGAGCAGCTCAACATCGTCTTCGGGCCGAACGGTACCGGGAAATCCAATATTTACAAGGCGATACACCTGATGCACAGCGCCGCGCAAGGGCAGTTTTCCCAGGCGCTGGCGAACGAGGGCGGCATTCTGAAGGTGTTCTGGGCAGGCAAAACCCGCAGCGACCAGCTGCGGCGGATGAATCTGGCGGTGGAAACAGAGACCTACGAATACGAGCTGCAGGTCGGGTTTGTGGAGAAGCTGCCGTATCCCTCACAGTTTCAGCTCGACCCGGTGATCAAAGAGGAGTCCATCTGGCTGAGCGGCCAGCACCGTCGACCGTCGTCACAGCTGATGAAGCGCAGGAATCAGGCCGTGTTTCTGAACAACGTGCATCATGAAAAAGTGACCCACAGCGGCACGCTGTACGAGAACGAATCGGTATTCGGACAGCTCGGCGAACCGCACCTTTACCCGGAAGTGTCGCAGATGCGCGAGTCCCTGCGTAACTGGCGCTTTTATCATGAGTTTTCTGTATCAATCGGCTCGGCGATGCGCGCTCCGCAGGTCGGTTTCCGCTCCCCGGTGCTGGCCAGCGACGGCGCCAACCTGGCGGCGGCGTTTCAGACTATCGTGGAGATTGGCGACGAGCTGCTGCTGATGCGCATCCTCGACCAGGCCTTCCCCGGCTGCGTGTTTTACAGCGACAACAGCGGTGGACGTTTTCGCATGATGATGCAGCGCGACGGGCTGAGCAGGCCGCTGGAACCGGCGGAGTTCTCCGACGGCACCCTGCGCTTTCTGTGCCTGGCGGTGGCGCTGTTAAGCCCGCGCCCGCCGGCGTTTATCGCGTTAAACGAACCGGAAAACAGCCTGCACCCGCAGATGCTGCCCGCCCTAGCGAGCTTAATCGCCGAGGCCAGTCGCTACTCGCAGATCTGGCTCACCAGCCACTCGCCGGAGCTGGCGACGTTGATTGAGAAGCACAGATCGTTTTCGCTGTATCAGCTGTCGATGGCGGAGGGGGAGACGAGGGTGGAGAGACTGGGGTAAGTGTTTGTTTCCTTAATTACTTTTCTCCAGTCATCCCTCTCATGGTCGCCATCAACGACGATGATGATTTCCGCAGGTATATGCTTCAGCGAATTCAGGGCTCGCGATACATTATCCAATTTATTGTTGTCAGTTTCTGCTGGCTGGATAATCTGTAAACATTGGTTATCAGATGAGAAAATTAAAATGGATATTGCACTTTTCCCTGGTCAGAACACCCGTGCATGGGCTGAAACAATGATTAACCTTGAAGCCCGAAAGCTTATCAATACTGCGAATATTGTCGGAGGGCAACATCTCAGCGACGGACTCGCACGAATTAAATTTATGGATGATATTCGGCAATTTGTAATGCAACAGTTTAGCGCTACCCGGGCGGCCAGAAGTCATGATGAGTGCATGGAATGCCTGAAAAACATCCGGGCTGAGAACGAAAGTCTTCTTGATCAAAGCAGAATGCTTCGCTCACGTACAGCTCAGCTTTTTGCTCAGATTGAACTGGTTAAAGAAAATAACAAAGTCATCGGTTACTTTATCTCGTCGATAAAGGTTGTACTTTCCGGGTTACAGATTGTTGCAGGCGTTGGTGCAATGATGACAATGAATCCAGTGGGTGCGCTTGCAGGAGCGATTCTGGTTATGGATGGTGCAAATGCTATTTCAAAAGAAATTAACAGAACGCTTCAACATCGACCAAATTCTGAAGGTATGCTGGCAGATGGCGTCATGGATATCGCTCAGTTTATGGGATTTAAACGTGAATCAGCACTGGGAGTCTTCAACAGCGTAAGCCTGGCAGCAAGCGTCTATACGGTATTTGGCGCCATCCGAAAACCCGAATCATGGCGTCTGTTTCGCTATCTCCCGCTGGATTTCTACCGCAAGGTCGACGGTATGAATCGCGCAGCGCTCACTATGAAAATTGTCGGCTGGGGTGTCTCTGCAAAAGTCTCGTTTGATTTAATTTCTAATGCGTCTGGCCAGAACTAATGTATTTCTTTCTGTAGCGCCAGGCTTTGTAGGTAATGACCGGGGGTTGAAAAAACCAGACAATCGCCAACACGATGAAAAGAGAGATGCCCCCGGAAACAAGATTGTAATGTTCAGCGAAAAAAATAAGCGCCAGGAAAATCAGAGCCACAGCCGCAGTAATACACAGAACCATGATAAATCGCTTACCTAACTCAAGCACGACCTCGAGCAAGGATGAACCATAACGACTGATGTTTCGGTTCAGATACGCTAACTCTTTTACGGTGAAACCTGATTCAAGTAACTGCGTTTCAATATTGTTCATGCCACTACCTTTTCTTCTGGAAAGTAACGTGCAATATCTTAACCGGAAGAGATGCGTCTTGTAACCCGTCTGATACATCAGCATTTTCAGCAAAAAAACAGGACCACGCTAAAAAGACACTGGCACTTAAGTAGAAAATAATAGATTACGGTGTTTAAAGCGCGCTCGTTAGGGGCGTTCGTAGCCGTCACCCCGAAAATGTCCCCCACGCCTTTTTATTCCATCGCGACAGAATTATAAAGACGGATGAACACGGAACGTCTTTCGCCACTCCGCTGGGCTCACCCCAAAGCGCGCCTTAAACTGCTGTCGCCAGGTGACGGCGGAATTAAATCCCACCAGCTCCGCCACGCTCTCAACGGGCATATTTCCGGCTTCAAGCAAAATCTGGCTGCGCCGCAGGCGTTCGGCGGTAAGCCAGTCGGCGACGCTCATCCCCGTGGCTTTAATAAAATGGCGGGTCAGCGTGCGGCGGCTCATCGAAACCACCTCCGCCAGCGAGTCCAGACTATGCGGTTCGGTGATGTGCTGCTGCAGGTAGTCGATCAGGCAGTTAATACGTGCGTCACGGGTATCTTTCGGAACCGGCTGGGCGATGAACTGCGCCTGCCCGCCCTCGCGATGGGGCGGTACAATCATCCGACGGGCAATCTGGTTGGCGACGACGCTGCCAAAACGCTGGCGAATGATGTACAGACAGCAGTCCAGCGCAGCCGCGGTACCGGCAGAGGTGATGATATTGCCGTCATCCACGTAGAGGGCATTGATATCCAGCTGGACGTTCGGAAAGAGCGACTGGAAGTGATGTTCAAACTCCCAGTGGGTGGCGGCCCGTTTACCGTCGAGGATCCCCGCCCAGGCCAGCACAAACGACCCCAGACACAGGCCGACAATTTCCGCGCCGTTGTCTCTCGCCAACACCAGGCTGTCGAGCAGCGCCTGAGGCGGCCGTACAAGGACGTGCTGCCAGTAGGGAACGACAACAATGTCGGCCTGCCCGATGGCGGTGTAATCCTGCGTGGCGTTGAGGGCAAACCCGTCTTTTGAGGTAAGAAACCCCGGCGTTTCGGCGCAGATCGTCACGTTAAAGCGCTTTTCGCCGGAGACCGAATCACCAAACAGAATGCAGGGAACGGAGTAGTGGAACGGGCTGAACCCGTCTACCGCGACAATCGCGACGTTGATTAGCGACATCTGTCCCTCCTTTCCCGTTAACGCACTCAGAATATAACGGTTTCGCCATCCTGGGGAATGCTCACCGCATCGCTCACCTGGTTGGCTTCAACGTACTCACGCAGCGCGCTGCGGGTCAACAGGCAGTGGTTAATCGCCTCCATGTGGCTCGCGACGATTTTAGCCTGCGGCAGCAGGAAATGGACGTTAAGCACATCTTCCTGTCCCATAATAATGGGCCCAAAGCCGATGACGTGGGCATAACCGGCGTTCAGTACCACCACATCCGGCTGGTGTTTTTGCAGATCGGCTGCCACCTCTTCGCGCCAGATGGTATCCCCGGCAAGATAGAGCGTCTTCTCATCAGGATGACGCAGCACCACGCCACAGGCCTCGCCCAGCCGCTCCGCCAGCTCCGGCACGGCGTAAGCGCGGTCGGTCCCGTGCTGGCCGCCGTACGTTTTCGCAATCCGAACCTCCCCGAAGGTGGTCTCGTCGGTTATGATCGTCAGGTTGGTAAATCCCTGGCTGCGCAGCAGCGCGGCGTCACGATCGTTTTGCACGTAGATCGGTTTGTCTTTGGCGATCAGCTCTGCCGCGGTGCGATCCCAGTGATCGTCATGGGTATGGGTGACGATCACCGCGTCAGCGTCCAGCAGCGTATTGACGTCGACGGGAAGTTCGACCGTCGGGTTACGGCGTTCGGCATGCGCCGTACCGGGAAAGCCCGGATAAGCGCCTTTCGGGGCCAGCATCGGATCGATTAAAAGGCGTTTTCCGGCGTAGGTAATCAGCAGGGTGGCATTGCGAATTTGGGTAATATTCATGGGCTATCCTCCGGTTGGTGTGATAAGGAGGATAGCCAGCCGTCACAATTGGTGCTGTGGGCTAAAGGGCGATTACCGATGGAATCGGGCCATTTTCATCACCGCGTTTTCTGCCGGCACCTTTACCAGCCCGGCACCGCCCCGCCGTTGAAGATCGTCTCTGCCGCTTTCGCCACTTCCGGTGACTGATACGACTGGATAAACGCCTTCACGTACTCCGCGTCTTTGTTGTCTTCGCGCGTCACCACGATGTTCACGTACGGCGAGTTTTTATCTTCAATAAAGACGCTGTCATGCACCGGCGATAGCCCGGTTTGCTGAATATAGGTAGTGCTGATGATGGCGACATCCACTTTCGGGTCGTCCAGCACGCGCGGCAGCTGTGCCCCTTCCAGTTCCATGATTTTCAGCTGCTTAGGGTTGGCGGTAATATCCAGCGCCGTCGGCAGCAGCCCGGTGTCCGGCTTCAGGGTGATGAGCTTCTCTTTTTGCAGCAGCAGCAGCGCGCGGCCAAGGTTGGTCGGATCGTTTGGAATGGCGATAGTCGCCCCGTCCTTCAGGTCAGAGACGGATTTGATTTTGCGGGAATAGCCGGCCATCGGGAAAACAAAAGTATTGGCCACGGCGACCAGCTTGTAGCCATGCGCCTTGTTATCTTCTGCAAGGAACGGGCGATGCTGGAAGACGTTGGCATCCAGCTCTCCCTGGTTAGTGGCATCGTTGGGCAATAGCGAGCCGCTGAATCCGACCAGCTCCACGTCCAGGCCATATTTTTCTTTTGCCACCTTTTTGGCGACTTCCGCCACGTCCTGTTCAGCGCCGTTGATGACGCCCACTTTTATGTGTTTGGCATCGCTGCCACTTTGATCGCACCCTGCCAGCAGCAGGCCAGCGAGAACCAGAGCACCCAATCGACGTTTCACGAGAAAGTTCCTTTTGCTGAATGTTGTAGTGACTATATCGACAACGAGGCGGTGAAATAAAAAACGAAAAAGAATCAATAAGAAGGATAAGTTATATGCGGGTATGGCCGGGTGACGCTGCGCTTACCCGGCCTACGGATTCAGAGCTTAAAGGGCTTTCGCCAGGTAATGTCGCTGCATGCCCGGGTACGGATAATCCTGCAAAGACATCTGCAGCTGGTACCCCTGTTTTTCATAGAACGGGCGCGCCTGGAAGCTGACGGTATCCACTAGCGCATGCTTGCAGCCTTTGCGTCTGGCTTCCTCTTCCGCCGTTTTGATAAGCTGGCTGCCCACGCCCGTACCCCGCACGGTGTCGCTGACCCAGAGAAAGTCGATATTCAGCCAGTCGCCTTTACGCACTCCAATGAGCCCGCCGAGCATGACGCCTTTATCGTCTCGTACATAAACGCCAATGTCGCCGCTAAAGTTTGTCAGATCGATAAACTGTCCGTTATAGGCTCTTAACCCCACAAATAGCTCTTCTTTTTCTGCGGGTGTTACATTATAAGTAATGCTCAGGTGCATATTTCTCTCCTTATTTTCCGCGCAATTTAAATATCTCACAGCTTAACCTTCATAAAAACTCCTAATTTCCTCCATTTTTTTAATACAGAAACATTCATTCAATAACTAAATAAAAAAAGCCTTTCCAATACGCACCCAAAACGTATACTGAGAACGATCATTCTCACTTTTACACGGTAGACGGCGATGAGCACAAAGCTGGAAGAACGACAAAAACAACGTCAGGACGAAATCATCACCGCCGCGCGTCGCTGCTTTCGCGCCAGCGGATTTCACGCCGCCAGCATGTCGCAAATTGCCAGTGAGGCGAAGCTTAGCGTCGGGCAAATTTACCGTTATTTCAGTAACAAAGATGCGATTATTGAAGAGATGATCCGCCGCATTATCGACTCACGCATCGAAGGGATGCAGGACAAAACGGTGGTGGAAGGGATGCCGCAGGCGCTCGCCTGGCGTCAGACGCTCAACGAAGACGACGATGCGTTGATGCTCGAAATGTCTGCCGAGGCGACCCGTAACCCGCAGGTGGCGGCCATGCTGATCGCAGCCGATGCCCGGATGTTTACCAACGCCTGTGCGCACCTGAAAAAACAATTTCCCCATCTGAGCGATGAACATATTCGCTGCTGCGTGGAAATTACCGCGGTGATGATCGAAGGCACGATTTACCGTCGACTCGCGCCTTTAAAAGTACCGTCGGAACAATTAGAGCCTATCTATCAGAATATTTTAAATATGCTTTTCTCTGCGAAGTAATCGCATGTGAATAATTAGCGGGAATAAGTAATTTCCCAAATTAACATTTCCGGCCATGCCGGAGATGCGGTATCGCTGTGCCTTTAAATAGCCCCCCTCCCTGTTGAGCCTTTAACAGGGCAGGCATCGTTCACCCTGGAAAAAGATTATGAAAACCATAACAACCTCCATCGCGGCATTACTCCTCCTGACCGGGTGCGATAATGCGCAAACATCTGCTCCCCAGCATCCTCTTCCGGATGTGGGGATTGTCACCCTCATGAGCCAGCCGGTCTCCGTCGTCAGCGAGCTCACGGGCCGCACCACCGCCGCCATGAGCGCCGAAGTGCGCCCGCAGGTGGGCGGCATTATTCAGAAGAGGTTGTTCACGGAAGGCGATACCGTGAAGGCCGGACAGGCGCTGTATCAAATTGACCCTTCCAGCTACCGCGCGGCGTTTGATGAAGCCGCCGCGGCGCTGAAACAGGCCCAGGCGCTGGTGCAGGCCGACTGCCAGAAAGCCCAGCGCTATGCGTATCTGGTGAAAGACGACGGCGTGTCGCGTCAGGACGCAGAAGACGCGAAGTCCACCTGCGCGCAGGACAAGGCCAGCGTTGAATCAAAGAAGGCCGCACAGGAGAGCGCGCGCATTAACCTCAACTGGACCACCGTCACCGCGCCGATTGCCGGACGCATCGGCATCTCCTCCGTCACCCCCGGCGCGCTGGTCACCGCCCAGCAGGATACCGCGCTCGCCACCATTCGCGGGCTGGACAGCATGTACGTCGACTTAACCCGTTCCAGCGCCGATCTGCTGCGTTTACGCAAGCAAACCCTTGCCACCAATAGCGATACGCTAAGCGTGTCGTTAATCCTCGAAGACGGCAGCACCTACAGCGAGAAAGGCCGCCTGGCGTTAACCGAAGTGGCGGTGGATGAATCAACCGGCTCGGTCACGCTGCGCGCCGTCTTCCCGAACCCGCAGCATCAGCTCCTGCCGGGCATGTTTGTCCGCGCCAGGGTGGATGAAGGCGTCATGAGCGACGCGATCCTCGCGCCGCAGCAGGGCATCACCCGTGACGCCAAAGGCACCGCTACCGCTCTGGTGGTCAATGCCAGCAACAAGGTCGAGCAGCGTCAACTGGAAACGGGTGACACCTACGGCGACAAATGGCTGGTGCTGAGCGGGCTGAAGGCAGGCGACAGGCTGATTGTGGAAGGTACTGACAAAGTCACCGCCGGGCAGGAAGTGAAGGCCGAAGAGATGAAAGCCAACGGAGGAAACGCCTGATGTTTTCCCGTTTCTTCGTGCGTCGCCCGGTCTTTGCCTGGGTTATCGCTATTCTTATCATGCTCGCCGGGATGCTGGCCATCCGCACGCTGCCGGTCGCGCAGTACCCGGACGTTGCGCCGCCGTCGATCAAAATCTCCGCCACCTATACCGGTGCCTCCGCGCAGACGCTGGAAAACAGCGTAACGCAGGTGATCGAGCAGCAGCTGACCGGGCTGGATAACCTGCTCTACTTCACCTCCACCAGCAGCTCGGACGGATCGGTGAGCATTACCGTCACCTTCGAGCAGGGCACTGACCCGGACACCGCTCAGGTGCAGGTGCAGAACAAAGTCCAGCAGGCGGAATCGCGCCTGCCCACCGAGGTGCAGCAGTCCGGGATCACCGTCGAAAAATCCCAGAGCAACTTCCTGCTGATCATGGGCGTGTACGATAAAACCGACACCGCCAGCAGCTCGGATATTGCCGACTGGCTGGTGAGTAATATGCAGGATCCGCTGGCGCGCGTGGAAGGCGTCGGGAGCCTGCAGGTGTTCGGGGCGGAATACGCGATGCGCATCTGGCTCGATCCGGCGAAGCTGGCGTCCTACTCGCTGATGCCGTCCGACGTGCAGAGCGCGATTGAAGCGCAGAACGTGCAGGTCTCCGCCGGTAAAATCGGCGCGCTACCCTCGTCGAACGCCCAGCAGCTGACCGCCACCGTCCGCGCCCAGTCGCGCCTGCAGACGGTGGATCAGTTTAAAAACATCATTGTGAAGAGCCAATCCAACGGCGCGGTGGTGCGCATCAGCGATGTCGCCCGCGTGGAGATGGGTAGCGAAGATTATACCGCCACCGCGAAGCTCAACGGCCACCCGGCGGCGGGTATGGCAGTCATGCTTTCACCGGGTGCGAACGCGCTCAACACTGCGACGGCGGTGAAAGATAAGATTGCCGAGTTCAAAAAGTCGATGCCGGAAGGCTACGACGTGGCCTACCCGAAGGACAGCACCGAGTTCATCAAGATCTCCGTTGAGGACGTGATTCAGACCCTGTTCGAAGCCATTGTCCTCGTGGTGGTGGTGATGTACCTGTTCCTGCAAAACATCCGCGCGACGCTGATCCCCGCGTTGGCGGTACCTGTCGTTCTGCTGGGTACCTTCGGCGTACTGGCGCTGTTCGGCTACTCCATCAATACCCTGACGCTGTTTGCCATGGTGCTGGCGATAGGGCTTTTGGTGGATGACGCCATCGTGGTGGTGGAAAACGTCGAGCGTATTATGCGCGACGAGGGGCTGCCCGCCCGGGAAGCCACCGAGAAATCGATGGGCGAAATCTCCGGCGCGCTGGTCGCCATTGCGCTGGTGCTCTCTGCGGTATTCCTGCCGATGGCCTTCTTCGGCGGCTCCACCGGGGTGATTTACCGTCAGTTCTCGGTCACCATTATTTCGGCGATGTTCCTCTCCGTGGTGGTGGCGCTGACCCTGACGCCCGCGCTCTGCGGCTCGATTCTGAGCCACACGACGCCGCACAAAAAGGGCTTCTTCGGCGCGTTTAACCGCTTCTACAGCAGGACCGAGCGCGGTTATCAGAACAAGGTGCTGCGCGCTCTGCGCCGTTCCGGCGGCATGCTGGTCATCTACGCCCTGCTCTGCGGCGCGATGGGCTTCGCCATGCTTAAGCTGCCGGGCAGCTTCCTGCCGACGGAAGACCAGGGCGAAATCATGGTGCAGTACACCCTGCCAGCCGGCGCGACGACGGTACGTACCGCCGAAGTCAGCCGCCAGGTGCGCGAGTGGTTCCTCACCAAAGAGAAAGCCAACACCAACGTGATCTTCACCATTGAAGGCTTCAGCTTCAGCGGCAGCGGCCAGAACGCCGGGATGGCGTTTGTCTCCCTAAAGAACTGGTCAGAGCGTAAAGGCGATGCAAACACGGCTCAGGCCATCGCCCTGCGTGCCACGCAGGAACTGAGCACCATCCGCGATGCGACCATCTTTGCGATGACGCCGCCTGCGGTGGACGGCCTGGGCCAGAGCAACGGTTTTACCTTTGAGCTGATGGCCAGCGGCGGCACCGACCGCGATGCGCTGCTGAAACTGCGTAACCAGCTGATTGGCGAAGCCAACCAGGACAGCTCGCTGCACGCCGTGCGCGCCAACGATCTGCCGCAGATGCCGCAGCTTCAGGTGGATATCGACAACAACAAAGCCGTGTCGCTGGGGCTGTCCCTGAGCGACGTCACCAACACCCTCTCCAGCGCCTGGGGCGGGACCTACGTGAACGACTTTATCGATCGCGGCCGCGTGAAAAAGGTCTACATCCAGGGCGACAGCGACTATCGCGCCGTGCCGTCCGATCTCAACAAATGGTATGTGCGCGGCAGCGACAGCACCATGACCCCGTTCTCCGCCTTCGCCACCACCCGCTGGGAGTATGGCCCGGAAAGCCTGGTGCGCTACAACGGCTCGGCGGCGTATGAGATACAGGGCGAAAACGCCAGCGGCGCGAGCTCCGGCACGGCGATGAGCAAAATGGAGCAGCTGGCAAACAGCCTGCCGTCCGGCAGCACCTGGGCGTGGAGCGGTTTGTCTTTGCAGGAAAAACTGGCAAGCGGTCAGGCGATGAGCCTCTATGCCCTTTCCATTCTCGTGGTGTTCCTGTGCCTGGCGGCGCTGTATGAGAGCTGGTCGGTGCCGATTTCGGTCATCCTGGTGATCCCGCTTGGGGTGCTGGGTGCGGCGCTTGCGGCCTCCCTGCGCGGCTTGAGTAATGACGTCTACTTCCAGGTGGCGCTACTCACCACCATCGGCCTGTCGTCGAAGAACGCCATCCTGATTGTCGAGTTTGCCGAAGCCAAAGTCGCAGAAGGTTACTCCCTGACGCGCGCCGCCCTGCGTGCCGCCCAGACGCGTCTGCGTCCCATCATCATGACGTCGCTGGCGTTTATCGCAGGGGTGACGCCGCTGGCCGTTGCAACCGGTGCCGGTGCCAACAGCCGCGTGGCAATTGGTACCGGCATTATCGGCGGAACGCTGGCCGCGACGCTGCTGGCGATCTTCTTCGTCCCTTTATTCTTTGTACTGGTGAAACGTCTGTTCTCCGGTAAACACGCGAACCGGAGGTCATAATGTTTCGTGTCACTGTTTTAGCGTTAGCCCTGCTGAGCGCAGGGTGTGTGTCGTTAGACCCTACCTATCAACGCCCGGACGCTCCCGTCCCAGTGACCTTGCCCGGCGCGCACGGCGAAGCCACCGCCGTGGTGAGCCAGTGGCAGCAGGTGATGAACGACGCGAGGCTGAAAAGCGTGGTGACGATGGCGCTGAACAGCAACCGCGACGTGCAAAAAGCGATCGCGGATATCGACGCCGCCCGCGCACAGTACGGTGAAACGCGCTCGTCCCTGTTTCCGACGGTAGACGCCGAGCTGAGCCACACCCGCAGCCGCACGCTGGCAAGCGGTGTTGCGACAAGCGACGAAGCCAACGGCGCGGTCTCCAGCTTCGAGCTGGATCTGTTTGGCCGCAACCAGAGCCTCTCCCGCGCCGCGCGTGAAACCTGGCTTGCCAGCGAGTTCACCGCGCAGAACACGCGCCTGACGATGGTTAGCGAGCTGACCACGGCCTGGGTGACGCTGGCGGCGGATAACAGCAACCTGGCGCTGGCGAAATCCACAATGGAGAGCGCGGCAAACTCGCTGAAGATTGTGAAGCGCCAGCAGGAAGTGGGCGTCGCGGCGGCTACGGACGTTAGTGAAGCGATGGCGGTTTACCAGCAGGCGCGCGCCAGCGTAGCAAGCTACCGGACGCTGGTGATGCAGGATAAAAATGCCCTCAATCTGCTGGCGGGCGATACGGTGCCGGAGAACCTGCTGCCCGGTACGCTGGAGAGCCTGAGCAACAACGCCATCACGCTGATCCCGGCGGGCGTCAGCTCCAGCGCGCTGCTGCGCCGCCCGGACATTCAGGAAGCGGAACATAACCTGCTGAGCGCCAACGCCAATATCGGCGCGGCGCGCGCCAACTTCTTCCCGACCATTTCACTGACCGCCAGCGCGGGCGTCGGCAGCGACTCGCTCTCCTCCCTGTTCAGCCACGGGATGAAGGTCTGGTCATTCGCGCCGTCCATCACCCTGCCGCTGTTCAGCGGCGGCAACAATCTGGCGCAGCTGCGTTATGCAGAAGCCGAGAAAAAAGGGTTAATTGCGACCTACGAAAAAGCCATCCAGAGCGCGTTTAAAGACGTGGCCGACGCGCTGGCGCGCCGTGAAACGCTCAGCGAGCAGCTTGATGCCCAGCGAGAATACGTGGCGGCCGAGCAAAAAACGCTGGATGTGGCAACGCGCAGCTATAAGGCGGGCGCGGGGGATTATCTGACGGTACTGACCGCGCAGCGGTCGCTGTGGTCGGCGCAGGAATCGCTGATTGCGCTGCAGCAAACCGACCTGGAGAACCGCATCACGCTGTGGCAGTCGCTGGGCGGGGGGATCCAGTAACCTTATCGGTGGGCGATTCTCATGCGCAGAAAAGAGAAAATCATACTTTCGACTGGAATCGCTACACTGAATGTAACGATATATTTCATGGGAAGCCTGTGACGTCTAAAGGGGGTTGTTGATGAAAGCTGCGCACCTGGTCTGCCTGCTGGTTTGTCTGCTCTTCGCCGCGTTTGTCCATGCTCAGGAAAAGGACGATCCGGCGAAAGAGGCGCAAATAAAGCAGCAGGTCCTGAAAGATATTAAGAAAACCTGTACGCCACAGAAAAAGCAAAGCGATAAGGCCTGGCAGGAGATGATTTTGTCGTCCGAGGCCAATCAGCTGCTGATCAAAAACGCCATCACCGCCGTGAAGCGCGACAACCTGGACGCCTACTGGGCTGCGGTTGGTCAGGTGGATTGTCTGGAAGATTATTGAGTTCTCGCCGGGTGGCGCTGCGCTTACCCGGCCTGGAAAACGTTTTTAACGCTTCCGCACGTCCGGAATGATGAGATCCCCGCGCAGAACATAGGACCCGAGCATCTGCGTTTTCTCCGTCAGCCAGCTTACGATACGCGCCGCCATGGCATCCATGGAATATTCAATCGCCGGGATCACCGGAATACCCGGCAGGTGCAGCGATCCGGCAAGGCTAAAGACCATAATGTCGTCCGGTACGGATTTATTAAACGCCTGCAGCTGCGGGATCACCCGCTGGGCTTCCTGCTCGTCCGCCACCAGTAACGCGTTGAAGTTCAACGTGGACGCGTTGTTGAGTAATTCCTGAAGCGCAACGGACGAGGAGGTCGCGTCCATAAAGACGAGGTTGCGATTAAAGGGCAGGAAATTTTTCTCCAGCGCGTGCTTATAGCCAAGCAGCACCTGGTCGGCAAACCCGCTGCCGTGCGGGTGGATCAGCGCAATCTGGCGACGCCCCTGGCTGGTCAGATAGTTACAGGCGGTTTCGGCGGCAAAGGCGTGATCGAACTTAATGCTGTTGGCGTTATCGGCCTCCATGCAGTCCACAAGGATGACGTTTTCCATATCCACGTCCAGCGGGAAACGGGCGCCAATCACCAGAATGTCGTCACACAGGCCGCAGGAAAGTTCTTCGAGAGCATTCATCACTTCCGCTTTGCTATGGGCGAAGCGCAGCAGCAGGTGTTTTTGATGCTGGCTGAGCTGTTTTTCCAGCGCGTAAAGATACCCGGTGGTCTGGTTAATGTTTTCCTGCGCGCAAATCACCCCAATGCAGCCCGTCGACTGGCTCAGCAGCGACTGGGCAATCACGTTGGGACGGTAGTTCAGCTCATCCACCGCCTTTAGCACGGCCTGACGGCTGGCTTCCTTAACGCCACGTGACCCACTCAACACTCGCGATACCGTGGCTTTAGACACCCCGGCCAGACGTGATACATCATTGATTGTCGACATCTCTTTCCCCTGGCAGGCTAACCTCGCGCCTGCAAATTCCATAACCGCTACGGCTCACATTATAGCCAGAACGGAGTATATCCGTTTCCGTTTTTCATGGAAACCGATTTTCCGTTTCCACTCAAAATGATGTCAAAACAGCCAAATTATGTGACCCACATCCGGTTAATTAGCCTCATAAGCATTGGATCTTGATGGTTATCACAGTTCTGCTTTTTATAAATGGAAACCGGTTTCCGTATCATGTCCAATCATCCTCGCAATAACTATTTACATTTTGAGGATGGTTGTCGATGTTCAAGATTATGCTGTGTTGCTCTGCCGGGATGTCCACCAGCCTGCTGGTCAGCAAAATGGTCGATGTCGCGAAAGAACGTGGTTTGCCGGTGAAGATTGATGCGTACGGTGTTTCCGAATTTGATACGCAGTTTCCGCAATACCAGGTGGTACTTCTCGGACCGCAAGTGAAATACATGTTACAGACACTCTCAGACAAGGCGGCTACGAAAGGCATTCCGGTGCAGCCCATCGACATGATGGACTACGGCATGCAACGTGGCGATAAAGTACTGGACTATGCTCTGTCGCTCATCGAAGCGGCACACTAAAAGGTGTTCACATGAGTTCGTTATATCAATCCATGGTCGCGGTGATTGAGCAGTCAATTACCCCGCTGGCCGCAAAGCTGGGTCAGCAAAAGTATGTGATTGCCATCCGCGACGGCTTTACCGCCGCGCTACCGTTTATGATCATCGGCTCGTTTATGCTGGTGTTCATTTTCCCGCCGTTCTCGGCGGATACCACCAACAGCTTCGCCCGCGGCTGGCTGGATTTCTCCCAGACCTACCGCGAACAGCTGATGCTGCCGTTTAACCTCAGCATGGGCGTGATGACCTTCTTCATTTCGGTGGGGATTGGGGCGAGCCTGGGGCGTCAGTTTAACCTCGACCCGGTGATGTCCGGCCTGCTGGCCTTTATGGCCTTCCTGCTGGTCGCCGCGCCGTATGCCGACGGTAAGATCTCGACCCAGTATCTCTCCGGTCAGGGCATCTTTACCGCGCTTATCACCGCGATTTACGCCACCCGCGTCTATGCGTGGCTGAAGCAGAACAACGTGACCATCCGCCTGCCGAAGGAAGTGCCCACCGGCGTGGCGCGTTCGTTTGAGATCCTGATCCCGGTGATGGTGGTGATCGGTACGCTGCACCCGCTGAACCTGTTCATTGAAGCGCAGACCGGAATGATCATCCCGCAGGCGATCATGCACCTGCTGGAGCCGCTAGTATCCGCATCCGACTCCCTGCCCGCGATACTGCTCTCCGTGCTGCTGTGCCAGATCTTCTGGTTTGCCGGTATTCACGGCTCTCTGATTGTCACCGGCATCATGAACCCATTCTGGATGGCGAACCTCTCCGCAAACCAGGCGGCGCTCGCCGCAGGCGCGGCACTGCCGCACGTTTACCTGCAGGGCTTCTGGGATCACTACCTGCTGATTGGCGGCGTAGGCTCCACGCTGCCGCTGGCGTTCCTGCTGCTGCGCAGCCGCGCCACGCACCTGCGCACCATCGGCAAAATGGGCATTGTGCCGAGCTTCTTTAACATCAATGAGCCGATTCTGTTCGGCGCGCCGATCATCATGAACCCGATGCTGTTTATCCCGTTCGTGTTTGTTCCGCTGGTCAATGCCTGCCTGGCGTACGGCGCAACGAAGCTCGGCTGGCTGGCTCAGGTGGTGTCATTAACCCCGTGGACCACCCCCCCCCCGATTGGTGCCTCATGGGCGGCAAACTGGGCGCTAAGTCCGGTGATAATGTGCCTGGTCTGTATGGTGATGTCCGCGCTGATGTACCTGCCGTTCCTGCGCGCCTATGAGCGTACGCTGATGAAAAACGAAGAGCAGAAAGCCCAGGCAACCGTCGGTACCGCTGAAGCCGCAAGCAATTAAGTCAAAGAGGAAAGGACATGAAATACGCATTTCCCGATAACTTCTGGTGGGGCAGCGCAAGCTCCGCTCTCCAGACCGAAGGGGCAAGAGAGGGGGAAACCACATGGGATTACTGGTTTGCCCGCGAGCCGAACCGTTTTCACAACGGCGTGGGGCCGCAGCACACCTCCACGTTTTATCAAAACTGGAAAACGGACATTCAGCTGTTAAAGCAGCTGAACCACAACAGCTTTCGTACCTCGATTAGCTGGGCACGCCTGATCCCCGACGGTATCGGTGAAGTGAACCCGGAAGCGGTCGATTTTTACAATCAGGTCATTGATGAGCTGAATGAACAGGGCATCACGCCGTTTATCACCCTGTTCCACTTCGACATGCCGATGGCGATGCAGGAGATCGGCGGCTGGGAAAACCGTGACGTGGTGGACGCTTACGCCCGCTATGCGCAGATCTGCTTCGAGCTGTTTGGCGACCGCGTGCTGCACTGGTTTACCTTCAACGAGCCCATCGTCCCGGTGGAGGGCGGTTATCTGTACGACTTCCACTATCCCAACATAGTGGATTTCCGCCGGGCCGCCACCGTGGCGTATCACACCGTGCTGGCCCACGCGAAGGCCGTTCAGGCTTACCGCGCCGGACATTACGCGGGTGAGATCGGCATCGTGCTGAACCTGACGCCGTCCTACCCGCGCTCGCAGAACCCGGCGGACGTGAAGGCGGCGCACATCGCGGACCTGATGTTTAACCGCAGCTTCCTTGACCCGGTACTGCGCGGGGAGTATCCGGCCGACCTGGTGGCGTTGCTGAAATCCTACGATCAGTTGCCCGCCTGCAAGCCGGAAGACAGCGCGTTGATTGCGGAAGGAAAAATCGACCTGCTCGGCGTGAACTACTATCAGCCGCGTCGCGTGAAGTGTCGCGACAGCGCGGTGAACCCGCAGGCGCCGTTTATGCCGGAGTGGTTCTTTGATAACTACGAAATGCCGGGCCGCAAGATGAATCCCTACCGCGGCTGGGAAATCTACGAGCCGGGTATTTACGATATTCTGGTTAACCTGCGCGACAATTACGGCAACCCTCGCTGCTTTATTTCTGAAAACGGCATGGGCGTCGAAAATGAACAGCGCTTTATTGAAAATGGCCAGATTAACGATCAATACCGCATCGAGTTTATTTCTGAGCATTTAACGTGGCTGCACAAAGGTATTAGCGAAGGGTGCAATTGTCTTGGCTACCATATGTGGACGTTTATTGATAACTGGTCGTGGTGTAATGCCTATAAAAACCGCTACGGATTTATCCAGCTCGATTTAAAAACGCAGCAGCGCACCATTAAGAAAAGCGGAGAGTGGTTTGCCGCCACCGCCTTAAATAATAGTTTTGAAAAAGAGTAATAATGATGATCGCACTAGAAGAAGCCGTAATGGAAATTATCGTCAACGCCGGACAGTCCCGCAGTCTGTGCTTTGAAGCGCTGCACGCGGCGCGTCAGGGCAACTTTGACGAGGCCAAAAGCCTGCTGCACGAAGCCGACGGCTACGCGCGCCAGGCGCACAAGATGCAGACCAAACTGATCGAGCAGGATGCGGGCGAAGGCCGCCAGCCGATGACGTTAATCATGGTGCACGCGCAGGATCATTTAATGAATTCCTTATTAGCGCGTGAACTGTCTGAAGAAATAATTCATTTATATCAGAGATAGTCTATGGCGAAATAAAGTTAATGTAATACCTCTGTACCCTAAATAGAGATCCACTTGTTCTGATGATAGCGACATACTCTGTCAGATCGGAGCGGGATGGTTATTGTCTGAATAAAATTAAACTATATTGAGATAACCATGAATACGATTAAAAAACTTCCATTAACCATGGCGGTTATCGCCGCGCTTTGCCCAATTTCCGTACTCGCACAAGAATTTACCCAGGAGCAAATCGACGCCATTGTGGCGAAAGCGGTAGATAAAGCTCTGGCCGAGCGTCAGGCCAAAATGGATGCGGCGGTTGCGAAAAAAGCGGACGTGGTAACCGAGCCGCAAAGCGCGGCGCAATCCCCGGATATGGCGATCCCGTTCGGCATTAAATTCACCGGCTACGCCCGCTACGGCGCGCACTTCCAGGCCGCCGATCAGAAATACGTGGCGGTGGACGGCTCCTACAACGGCGCGTCCGCGATTGGTCGTCTGGGTAACGAAGGTAACGGCGGGGAATTCCAGCTCTCCAAGGCCTTCAAAGGGGACAACGGCGCCATCTGGGACATCAACGTGATGATCGACCACTGGGGCGACGAGGTTAACCTGAAAAAAGCCTACGCGGGGGTGACCAACATTATGGCCTCCAACCCAAATGCCTACTTCTGGGCTGGTCGTGACTTCCACCAGCGTCCGCAGCAGGGCATCAACGATTACTTCTGGATGAACCACGACGGCCAGGGCGCCGGGGTGAAGAACTTTGACATCGGCGGCGTGCAGTTTGACGTGGCTGCCGTGGCGGCAGTCGAATCCTGTAGTCCGGAAGTGATGGAAGATGAAGCGAACCCGTCGCGCATCACCTGTACCGGCGGTTCCGGCACGGGCGACAAGGGCAACTACGCCGCGACCTCCAAAATCCACGGCATGAAGCTCGGCCCGATCGACATGGAGCTGTACGCCAACTACGGCTTTGATTCGAAAGCGGTTGAAAGCGACGAACGCCTGAACGCCTGGCAGGGCGGCGTGGTGCTGAGCCACACCAACGACAGCGGCGTGAACAAGGTGATCGCCCGCTACTCCGATAACGCGGACAACAGCGTGTTCAACAAAACCGAAGATCTGACCACGGTCTACGCCAGCTTCGAAGGGCTGTATAAATTCACCCAGGCCACGCAGGTGGAGTACATCCTCGCCTTCCACGACTACGACAACAGCCGCGATAAGACCGACAACCGCAAGAACTACAACGCCATCGTGCGCCCGATGCACTGGTGGAACGACGTTCACTCTACCTGGCTGGAAGCAGGCTGGCAGCACGTTGACTACGACAACGGCGGCGACAACAAGGGCTGGAAGCTGACCCTGTCGCAGAACATGTCTATCGCCATGGGGCCTGAGTTCCGTCCGATGCTGCGCTTCTACGTCACCGGCGGCAAAGTGGATAATGAACGCACCGCGCGCGTGAACAATACCAAAGACGAGACGCTCGACGACTTCAACGTCGGCGCGATGTGGGAGGCGTGGTTCTAAGGTCAACAACATGCCGGGTGGCGCTACGCTTACCCGGCCTACGGTTTTCCCCCTCTCCCCGTGGGAGAGGGCCAGGGTGAGGGCATCAGGCCGCACACAACCATGCTATGCTGTTGGCCAATTAACGACAACATAGCAGGGGAGAAAATGGGTTCCACACGTAAAGGGATGCTGAACGTCCTGATCGCCGCCGTTTTATGGGGCAGTTCCGGAGTTTGCGCGCAGTACATCATGGAGAAAAGCCACATTTCTTCGCCTTACCTGACCATGGTTCGCCTGCTGTTTACCGGCGTGATCCTGCTGACGCTCTCCTTCGTTCACGGCGACAAGATTTTCTCGATCATCAAGCATCGTAAAGACGCCCTCAGTCTGCTGTTTTTCTCGCTGGTCGGCGCGCTCACCGTGCAGCTCACCTTCCTGCTGACGATTGAAAAATCCAACGCCGCTACGGCGACCGTGCTCCAGTTCCTGTCGCCGACCATCATTGTGGCGTGGTTCGCCCTGGCGCGGAAAACGCGTCCCGGCGTGTTTGTCCTGTCAGCGATTTTTACGTCGTTGATCGGCACCTTCCTGCTGGTGACCCACGGCGACCCAACCTCCCTCTCCATCTCCCCTGCCGCGCTGTTCTTCGGCATCGCCTCGGCGTTTGCCGCCGCGTTTTACACCACCTATCCGTCAGCGCTGATTGCCCGCTACGGCACGCTGCCGATTGTCGGCTGGAGCATGTTGATTGCCGGGTTAATGCTGACGCCGTTCTACGCCGGGCGCGGCACCACTTTCGTGATTGACGGCGGCCTGCTGCTGGCGTTTTTCTACCTGGTGGTGATCGGCACGGCGCTGACGTTCAGCCTGTACCTGAAGGGCGCGCAGATGATCGGCGGGCCGAAGGCGAGCATTCTGAGCTGCGCCGAGCCGCTGAGCAGCGCGTTGCTGTCGGTGATATTGCTGGGCGTGGCGTTCACCCTGCCGGACTGGCTGGGGACGCTGCTGATCGTGTCGTCGGTGGTGCTGATTTCGATGGATTCGCGTAGAAGGGTTAAGGCATCGGCGTAGCCTGATGCCCTCACCCCAACCCTCTCCCACGGGAGAGGGAGAAAAACACTACTTCGCCTTAACCTTCCCCGCCACCAGCAGCGCGGTCAGCAGCATCAGCGTGCCGGAGATCACCAGCGGTGACGTCAGCCCCAGATGGTCGAGCGCCACGCCGCCAATGGCCGCACCGCAGGTGTTCGCCAGCTGGATCACCGCCACCTGAATCGACCCGGCTTTTTCCGCCTGATCGGCAAGCGTTCGGGTGATCCACGTCGACCAGCCCACCGGTACCAGCGCAAAGGCAAAGCCCCAGATAATCGCAATCGCCGAGGCAACCCATTTGTCGCTACCCCACAAAATCAGCACCGTGGCACTCACCGCCAGCAGCAACGGCGCACCCGCCAGCGCCACCTTCAGGGAGCGCTTCAGGAACTGGGACGACAGCGACGTGCCGATAAAGCTGGCGATACCGAAGCTCAGCAGCACCAGCGTCAGGCCGTCCACGTCAAAGCCCGCCATGGTCATAAACACCGGACGGATGTAGGTGAAAAAGGCAAACTGCCCGGCAAAGGCCATAAAGATGGCGGTCATCCCCGCCAGCACGCCCGGACGCTTGAGCAGCGCGAACATGTTCTGTTTGTGGTGCGCCGCTTCGCCCGGCAGGGACGGCAGCGCCTTCCACACCCAGATAATGCAGAGCACACCCATCACTGCCGCCGCGTTAAAGACGTTACGCCAGCCGATAATCCCACCAAGGAAGCTGCCCAGCGGCGCGGCAATCACCAGCGCAATAGAGACCGCGCCGAAGATAACGGACAGCGCTTTTGGCACGGTGCGCGCGGGCACAAGGCGCATGGTCAGCGAGGCCGACATCGCCCAGAAGCCGCCTAATCCCAGCCCCAAACAGGCGCGACCGAGCAGCAGCAGGGTGAAGCTTTCCGCGAAAGAGACCAGCAGGCAGGAGAGCGTCAGCAGCACGCTGAACAGAATGACCACTTTGCGGCGATCAATCGCGCCAATCACCTGAGTGATAAACAGGCTGGCGAACATCGCCACAAAGGCGGTGACGGTAACGGACTGCCCCGCCACGCCTTCGGAAATGCCCAGATCCTGCGCCATCGGCGTCAGCAGGCTCACCGGTAGAAACTCAACGGTAATCAGGCAGGCGACGCAGAACGCCACGGAGAAAACCGCCGACCAGTTGGGGCGCGACACCTCTTTGGTCTGCGGTCTGGTTGTGGGCTGGATATGTTCTGTCATGGCGTCACCTGAAGATAAAAACGTGCGGAAAAGTCGCGCAGTTTATCATCAAAAGTGTGACGAATTTAACGTTTAGACAACTTTTGTCGTTTTTAATGATTCGGAAGGCAGATCGGCGGCGACTGATACCTTTTCAGCATAACGAAAATGAAAATTCAGTAACCACAATTGAGGTGAAACAATCATAGCGTCTGAAAAGGAGAAACTATGAAAACACGTACTTTATCTCAAAATCTTACCGTCAGTGCCGTCGGCTACGGTGCCATGGGTCTGAGTGAATTTTATGGCCAGACTGATGACCAAGGCTCACTGCAGGTATTGCATAACCTCATCGATCTGAACGTGACGTTTATTGATACCGCAAATTTATATGGCCGTGGCCATAATGAAAGGCTAATCGGTCACTTTCTTGCCGGGCTGGATAAAAACACTCGCGACCAGTTCAAAATCGCCACGAAGTGCGGCATCGATCGCTCTCCTGACGACTCCTACGCCCGCACCATCAACAATACGCCGGACTATATCATCCGCTGCTGTAACGAATCCCTTAAGCGGCTTGGCGTGGAGCGCATCGACCTCTTTTATCTTCACAGAGTGAGCAACGCAACCCCGATCGAAGAGAGTATGGATTGTCTGCGCACCCTTGTTAAAGAGGGCAAGATCAACCACATCGGCCTTTGCGAAGTGTCGGCTTCAACGCTGCAACGGGCGCATGCGGTGCATCCGGTCACCGCATTGCAAACAGAATATTCTCTGTGGACACGAGACATCGAGGAAAACATTTTGCCGGTCGTGAAAGCGCTAGGTATCGGCCTGGTGCCCTACTCACCTCTTGGCAGAGGCTTCCTGACGGGAAAATACCTGAACAACAACGATTTTGCAGAAGGTGATTTCCGCAAGAATAACGAACGATTTGTTCAGTCCAGCCTCGATCATAATCGCCAGTTGCTCGATATCATTACCCCGCTGGCGACAAAATACGGCTGTACCGCAGGTCAGATTGCGCTTGCCTGGCTGTTAGCACAATACGATCGGCTGGTTCCCATTCCGGGTACTAAGCACGTCAGCTATCTGGCCGAGAACGCGCGCGCTGCCGATATTGTGCTTGAGAAGAGCGATATCGAATCGTTGAACAACCTTCATCGCCGGGTAGCGATTAAAGGCGATCGTTATTCTGCCGAGGGTATGAAGGGCGTGAATGCCTGATACAGCATCTTGAAAATAAAAAACCGGGTTTCCCCGGTTTTTTTATATCCATAGATACGCCGTTAGCGATAAACGCTCAACGCGACGCCTTCCCCGCCGCCAACGCACAGTGCGGCAACGCCACGCCTGGCATCATTACGGATCAGGGAATGAACCAGCGTCACCAAAATTCGGCAGCCGGATGCACCTATCGCATGCCCAAGCGCGATTGCCCCGCCGTATGGATTGATACGATCCGGGGAAATTCCGGCCCGCTGAATCACGGCCAGCGCCTGGGCGGCAAACGCTTCGTTGGATTCGAGATGATCGACATCCTCAGGCTTCCATCCCGAGCGGGAAAGACAGTCGGCAATGGCCTGAATCGGGGCTGCACCCATTAATGCCGGCTGGATACCGGAATTGGAAAATACGCCCAGCGATGCCAGAACCGGCAAGCCACGTGCTTCGGCAGTCTCACGCGTACAAAGCAGGACCGCCGCGGCACCGTCATTCAACGATGAAGCATTTCCCGCCGTCACCGTACCCTCTTTTCGGAAAACAGGCTTCAGTTTCGTCAATTTTTCGATACTGGTTGCGCGGGGTCCTTCATCCCTCTCCACGCTGATCGTTTCACCTTTTCGCGTCTGCCACTCAACCGGGACAATTTCACGCTCAAAAATGCCACGCGCCTGCGCTTCAAGCGCATTGTGGTGAGAGACAAGGGCATATTCATCCTGCATTTTGCGGCTGATACCAAACTCCGTCGCAACATTCTCTGCAGTGATCCCCATGTGATAATCGTTGAAGGCATCCCAGAGCCCGTCAGATACCAGGCTATCTTTGAGAGTAATATCACCCAGCCGCGTTCCGCTACGCGACGTCGTGGCGATATGCGGCGCGTTGGACATACTCTCCTGACCACCTGCGATAACAAACTCAGCCTCACCCGTCTGCAGCGCCTGCATGCCAAGATGGACCGCCTTAAGCCCGGACCCGCACACTTTGTTTACCGTCAGACATTGCGTATCTACGGGCAATCCAGCATTCAGTGCCGACTGTCGGGCCGGGTTCTGGCCGCACCCCGCAGTAAGAACCTGTCCCATAATGACCTGAGAGATATCACTGGCTTCTACGCCAGATTCTTTCAGGAGCGCCTGAATGACGCGGCTTCCCAGATCAGAGGCTGAATGCTCCGCAAGCGCGCCCTGAAATGCACCCGTCGCCGTGCGGCGGGCTGCAATAATAACAATCTCGCTCATGCGTCACTTCCCTTCAGTCCTGGCAAAGTATGGCCCGTCGCGGCCATTGCCGCGCGGTATGCAGTAAGACCATTCATGCAGGCGGGAACGCCAGCATATACCGCCATCTGTATCACAATTTCAAGCAGCTCTTCCGGCGTCACGCCGGTATTGAGCGCGCCTCGCATATGCAGTTCTAGCTGCGGCATGGCATTACCAAGCGTCACAAGCGAGGCGACGGTCAACATTTCGCGCGTTTTGAGATCCAGTCCCGGACGACCCACCACATCCCCAAACGCATAGTCGGTAATCAGGGCGGGCAGCCCCGGGTCCAGCTCGCTCAGGCGGCGGGTGACTTTATCCGCGAGCCCCGCTTCAAGACGGTCCATAATCTCTCTGCCATAGCGCGTGCGGTCATTAATTTGACTCATAAGATTTCTCCATACGGGATTGTTTTGCGGTCAACGTTGCCGGAATAACCGCGACAAGCAGAACGGACAGACCGATGGCCGTACCGGCGACGATATACAGGAGCGGCATTGAAAATGATGAAACCATCCAGGCACCGACTGACGCACCGATACCAATGGCGGTATTGAAAAATGAAACGTAGATTGCGGAGGCCGGGAAGGCTTTATCCTCTGCCATACGTAAAACCCACGTCTGGAAACCGACAAATATTCCTGATACGGCGACACCCCAGACAACCATACTGGTAAATATCAACGCAGCAGAGAGCGAGGAACCAGACAGGCCCAGGAACAGCAGAACTGCACAGATCAGCAGTACAGACAAAGAGACCGTCAGCTTGAGATACTTATCAATCAACACGCCGGTCAGGAAATTACCTGCCAGACCCGCGATGCCGTAAACAAAAAGCACAGCAGGAATAATGGTGGTGGACAGTAAACTCTGCGTGTGTAGCCAGGGTTCAATGTACGTAAAGGCAGCAAAGTGAGCCGTCACAGCCAGCAAGGTTGCTGAGTAAATTTTCCATAATGTTGACGATTTCAGCACGCCTTTAAGCGCATCCAGCCCGAGTGCGCTTTTGCTGGTAATCCTGGGAACAAGAACGCTAATACCCACAAAGGCAATTACGCTCAGCGCGGCCATCAGCCAAAATGCCTGCCGCCAGCCGAAGTGAATACCAATATAGTTGGATACCGGTACGCCAAAAACGCTTGCTGCGGAAACACCACCAAATACGATTGACGTCGCCGCCCCTATATATCTGGCAGGGACCATAGCCACCGCCGTTGCGCCGATCATCGCCCAGAATGCGCCGTGAGCGAGCGCTCCCAGTACGCGGGCGCTAAGCAGCATGCTATAGACGTTTACCGTCGCAGCCATAACGTTAGAGACCAGAAGTACCACGGTAAGCACAAGTAAAAGCCGCTTCTTGGCCACATTCCCTAAAAAGACGGAGGCAAACAGCGCACTCAACGCCCCCACCCAGGCATAAAGCGACACGGTCATGCCCACCGCAGATTCCGAAGACTGTAGCCCCTCTGCGATTGGCGTTAATAATCCGACTGGCGCCAGTTCGGTGGTGACAATAGTAAAGGTTGAAATTGCCAGAATGAATAAAGCAAGCCATGACCTTAACGTCATATTCTGCGGAGTGAGTTCTGAAGTCATACTACTTACCTCAATAAGGATTTAAATAATGTGCCAATTTTTTTCAGTTGCATATCTGGTAAGCGCGGAATGCTCTCCCACACAGACGGGATGGCCAGTGGCTTCCAGCATTGGAATATCCGAAAGATCGTCGCCGTAGGCATAACAATCCACGGGGTTAATCTCTTTATCATCGCAAAAGGCGATAAGCGCGTCTTTTTTACCTGTTCCAATTGTTTGAGGCAGGCCGATTTCACCCGTCAACTCACCTGCGTCATTTATTATCACCGGCGCACAGAGTACTTCCGTTACTCCAAGATATTTTGCAATGGGTGAAAGAATCGGAAGCATAGAGCCCGATATAAATACGGTATACATGTTCTGGTTCTGATGTTTTTTAAGGGCTGAAACAGCACTCTCAATAAAAAACTCGCTTTCCAGCTTACGCCTGAACCACTTCTCACCCATTTCTTCCAGATAACGACAAGACACACCTTTAAACTGACGATAATAATCTCTGTTCAGGGCTTCCCTTGGCACGCCGTTTTTCACGTCGGTGCGAAAACGAGACATATAGCGTTGAAGACGATCGTTTTGATTATTTTCCCTGCACCAGAAATCATAGAAATCAAACATGCTTTTAATATTTATAAGCGTTTCATCAACATCAAAAAAAGCGGCATGTTTACGCAAACTTTATTCCTCGTAGTTTTTTCTTCGACTCTTAACCGGAAAATCTCTATCCGTACCAGACACGCCTGCATCCGCCCAGCGGGAAGGCGCAATTTCAGAAACCACCACGGAAATTTTATCCAGCGGCGCACCCGTGTTTTTGTGAACGGCAAATGTAATATCTTCCTGGAGTCTGATGATTTGATTTTCATCTTTCGCAGGCCAGGTCATAACATGAACAAATGGCATATTTTTCTCACTCTATAGTTGTAAATTCATCGAAGGAACGGCCTTTGAGTTTTAAATGGGCATGGATATCGCCTCCAAGACCATAAAAGCCAATTGCCCCGCCGTAGCTCTGACGCGAGCTCATATAAAGTACGACTACGTTAATAATTCTGTTTCCTTTCCTCGCCGGAGCCGGGAAAGGATCGGTTAACTCTGCCCAATATTCGGCATTACCTTCGCTATCGGTTATAAATACGTTGGGTATTCCCAGCGGACCTGGCCTGCTCGGATCCTCCGAGGCTAGATCGTTTTCCCTGAGACTCATCACGGTGTAAACGCTATCCGGAACAAGGCTCCGGAACGAAAACGTGAACCGGGCTCGTTTCTTATCTTCGGACAATGTGACCTCAAAGGAGCCCTCTGCCTCGAGCCAGGCAGCGAGGGTCACTGGCTCGATCTCTCGCTTTCCATCGCTGCTGCGATAATCCGCGATATAGCCTTCATGAAGTGGCAGGCCAGGCCTTATTTCATTATTGGCCTGTGGCCGCTGTTCTGGTGCGAAAATCATCCGATAGTTGTTCATCGGAATGGGTAAAGGAAGAGTATGAAGAATGATGTCCTTCAACGCGTCCTGAGGCATCTTTTCCAGATCGCACAGAATGTTATAGGGTGCGACTTCCCCAAATGCCGGAAGCGGGCTGTCCGGAGAGACAATGACGCTTCGCCACTGCAGTCCGTTATCCCCTGGCACCATGCCAACCACGACAAAATTACCCTTCCCGTCCATGACCTCCGCAGGGGGGTAAAGCGGCCCCTGCGTGGTCGCAGCCAGACGGTATTTCTGGCTACGTAATTCAGGCATGCGTTACCCCCTGAGTCACCCCTTGCTGCTCAACAATGGTCGCCTGCATGGCAACCTCAGCCAGAGATTTCTCTTTCTCTGTAATCAGGGCGGAAGGATAGACGGTGAACGAGACATCCATTGTCGCGCAAAGCGTTTGGTGCTGAGTGACGCGAACCTGAGCCTTGAAACGCCCCCGGCGGTCGTTAATATCTTTTTCAAGAAATTCAAAGTGGACCAGCGCCGGTAAAGGGAACAGGAAACTGGCGAAATTGATTGCCATGCTATTAATGACGTAATAGCGTCCACTTTCCTGCTGGTAAATAAATTCTTCGGTGACGCCGATAAAGGCCTGTCGGCTGGCTTCAACCAGGAGCATTCCCTGAATATGCTGCCCCGTCTGATGATCCGCCATCAATTCGCAACGCTCATCGATTAACAGCGGCATCGCATAAAGATCGTGGTTATGCTCAGCTTGTTCCGCAGGTCCTATAAGTACATTCTGTTCCAGTCTTTTATGGCAATAAGCATTTTTTTTGTCGCTAACCAGTTTTTCCAGAGAGCACATTTTTAACTTATTACCATGAATCGCATTTCTTGCCTGGTTTGAAATTACCTTTCCGGCAAAATCCTTGCGCACGCCCTGCCCAACAATAATTTCATGTTCTTTATCAATGATATTCGCAGGGATTTGAGTCAATAATTCTAGCTGAGATATAGTCAGTACATCTTTACCATTGGCAAATTCATTAAATTTATCGCCAACAACTACCAACTTTTTACAGTTCATTCATTGTCCCTCAACAACAGCAAGCACGATAGATACGTGTATAAAGGCCGTCATTACCGCCAGTAATAAAGTTATCGCCGGCCTGTTGAATGATTTCCTGATAACGCGCATTGGTAAATGCTTCTTTATATGCTGCTTTATCGCCGTTGAATGAGGAGATAAACATTACACCCGGAATGCCACTGATCAGTGAATGAAATGCTTCGAAACTTTCAATCTTATCTTTGTTATCTCTTACAACATTAAAAATGGTTTCATCGCGCCACTGACGGTACTGCTGATAGTTATGCGCAGGCACTTCGACGTGTCGGAGTTGAATATAATTTGATTGTGGCAAGCTATTTTTATTATCAATTGGGGATTCAACAAACTTAAGCAGTTCGCGACGGATATCGGCAGAAAGAATTTCAGAGAAACGATGGAACATGGATTCCATTTCACTTTCAACCCATGCAATTTCTTTAATATCGTTGAATGCGCGTAATTCCAGCAATTCATTAACGCCGTTTTCTTCACAGGTATAGTAGCGAACGTTTTCATTGCTTTTTAAGGAAGTAAATTCTTTTTCAGAAAAAGTGTTTTTTAATGGGAAACGTGATACCAGTACATATTTAGACGACATAATTACTCCGAGTATTGATTAAGTGAGGATTCGGATAGAAATTTATCAATACAGGAAACTATTGGAATTGTTAAATTTGTAATATATTTTTTGTATTACTGTTAAAACGGGTTTTGCTGCCAGCATTTAGCGTGTAATATCGAAATGGAAAAAAGACGAAATACCTTTTCGCATTTAGGACCCACGTATGGCTACAGCAGAACATTTAATCAGCAATAACCTGCCCAGTATCAAACAATTACAATGCTTTCTCGCTGTTGCACATGAACTGAACTTTCGTAAGGCTGCCGAACGTCTGCGCATGACTCAACCGCCTCTGACGCGTCAGATAAAATGCCTTGAAGCGGTGTTGAAACGTCAGTTGTTCTGTCGCAGCACGCATGACGTTAGCCTCACTGAAGCAGGCCGAGCGCTGGTCGTTCAGGCAGAAAAAATACTCAAAGACATCAGCAGCTTAAAAGAAGATCCTCACTCTTCAGAAACGAGTCTGCGCATCGGTCTCACGCGCACGCTTAATTTTGAATATATTGAACCTGTAAATACCCAGCTTCAAAAAATGAACGCCGGAGATGACGTTGAAACGCCCGACCTGACGTCAGCACAGCTGCTGCAAAGCTTGTCTAAAAATATGCTGGATCTGGTGCTGACCGGGGAAAAAGGAACGGGTCATGAAGACATTGTTCAATACCGCTGGGTCTGCCAGGAACCCTTGCTCATCGCAATGCCTTCTTTACATCCTGCCAGTCTGAAAGAGAAAGTCTCGCTGGAAGACATTAGCGATCTTCCACTTTTTTGGTTTTCGAGAAGCGCTAATCCGTCATTCTATGATAAATGCGAAAGCTACTTTGACACGCTGAAAACGCCGCTGAAGCGTATTAAAGAGCCGGATGATTCCCTCGTGATGCTAAGCCGTATCGCAAGAGGGAAAGGGTTTGCGCTGCTGCCTCAGTCAAAATGCACCTTCAATCAGGAGGGGCTATGCTATCGCGAACTAACGGACGATGAGGCAAAGAGATTAAATATTGATATCTATGCCGCAACTCGCCTCAATGAAAACAGAGAGGAGATCCTGAACGCTCAGAATATCTTGTGCGGCAAAAAGGCTTAATGCAGATAAAACACACCTTCTTCCGGCAGAAATAGCTGGTTATAGCGCAGCTGGAAGACGTTCAGCTCCTGCGGATCGGGCTCCATTTCGCGCATAAAGCCAAGTGCCAGACGAATTTGCGCATCGGTAATGGGTGCGGCAAGGCGGGCTTTACGCAGCATACGGTGCCAGGTATGCAGATTCTCTTCGCTACCGTCGACAATACAGACCTGCCAGATGAGCAGCACCTGCGCGGCGTTTTGCAGATGCGCCTCGTCAGGCCGCTCAAGGTAGCGGATAAATTCATTGCCCGGTGTTTTACCGAACTGGTCAATCATCGACTCGATCGGCATCGGGGTAATCCCCAGCCGTTCGCTTAAACGTTTGATGGCGCGGCGGGAATCTGAGGTCAGGACACGAAATCCCACCACAAACACCACGGCAAGCGTTGCCAGCATTATCCAGACCATGCGTTCTCCTTAGACTAGCCGCTCATCATAGCGGGAAACGCAGCGTGTCGACAGCGGGCATAAACATAATAGTGAATGGAAAACAGGTGGAAAATCGGCATGAAAGCAGATCTGCGCGCGCCTGATCTTAACCTTTTGAAAATGCTTGATGAGCGCAGCGCCGTAGACGCAATCCTCAAAACCTGTAATACGTATTAAATAGGTTAATTTCCTAAAATATCGTGCTGCCGTAATTTAGACCCTGACATATCTTAACCTTTTTTTTTGTATGGTTATAATCATCCCCATACAATACTTTTTAGATATCAATAAGACAGGGATAGAATGAATACGACGCATGGATGCAATTTTTGTCGACGTATGGGTATGCCATTACTACCGATACGCCCAGCAGTCATGGCAAAGGGAGATGACTTACCTTCTCTCCCCAGTGATTTTTCACCTTCCATACAACCAGAAGGCGAAACAGACTATACCGCGCGACTATTACGAAAGGGATTTTTGTATATTTGGTCCGAGCAATGCCGTTACTGGTTAAACTACTTTGTGACTGATGATGGCTATTTTTATCCCCTTCCGCAAAACGGTAATGTTCCGCCTCGATTGATTGAGGGGGAGTTGAAGCCATGTATCGCTCAACCACAAGAATTAGCGGCGGCTTCACTTATCACACTCCCCATGAAGCCGCCGGGTATACAAAATGGTAGTTACTGGTTCATTTGGTCTGAAGAGCAATGGACTGATAAAACCCGCCAGTTACATGAAAAGCCAGAATGGCAACAAATGTATATGCAAAAATTTGATATGGATGCATGGTTGATGACACATCAAGGTCAACAGGCCAGGTCTATCAATCTCCTCACAGAGACCGTAGCGGAATACAGCCCTTCGGTCCGTATTTGTCAAATGAAAGACTGGACACCTACGCCATTTAAACCAGTAACGGCGAATTCAGCCAGTGAATTAATTAAAGCTGCAACTAGCCTGGATGCTCAGCATGGTGCACTTCTTTTACTTTCTGACCCAGTAGCTGCTGCCATGGAAATCTCATCACTGTCGCGATATCGTTTTGACCAGGCGATAACCGACAACCCTGAATTTAAACGTGGTATTGCATTAAGTGCGATGTTGAACGGACTGGAACTCTCAGTTCGGGAATGCCTGTTCCAGACGGTGAAGGACAGTGATATCAGGAATGAACAAAAAACCCGTTTCGGTTGGGATAGCCCTGCCGGGCCACATTTTCCCGATCCTGAATCAGCAGAAAAACTTCACAGGCTGGATGAAGAAACACGCAATGAGCGAGTTAACGAGGTCTGGCAGCACTACGAAAAGTATATCGACAGAAATCAGCAAAACGAATTTACCAGCAAGTTAATTAAGCACATTACAAGCTATAACGAACGCATCATCGTTCCGATGACCAGAATGTTTCTTAATTGGTTACAAAGTACGGCAATGAAGTCCTACTTCATTCAACATTTTGATACAACTTCGCCTCACAGTGGTGCTCGTTACATTCAAACCGTATTTAATTGCCTGGCAGGTATGGAGGATAAGGCCGGGGTTATAAAGTTTATTGAGCAACAGTTGTATATGTCTGAAAAGGAAGAGCAAAACTATCTTTTAAGGGCGGTCTTTTTTAACAATAATGCATGGATCTCGCAGTTCGAAGCCGAAATGAGTATGCATGGCGGTCGGGACTGGGATAAAGGTATCAGCTGGGACAGGTTGGCTGATGGTGTAAAGGAAATCAGTCAACAATATTCATCAGCAATAAACCTCGCGCTTGAAAGGCTGCATTACCTGTACCTGCCTACAATCATGAAAGCGACAGGCGAAATGGCCAAAGGCGTACAGGTCAATTTTGCGATTTCTATTCTTGCTATACAGGGAAAAGCGTTTTTGCGAATACCCGTTGATACAGGAACAAAACAATACCTTAACGCCCTCACGCGGGGTATGGCTGGTCTTCTTGAAATGAGTGGTAAGACAGGCGGGCGGCTTTACCAGGCACTGCAGAAAGAAGCTGAATACATGTCCCGCGGCATATCTGAAACAGCAAGGATAAAAACCTATTTACCCACACTGATAGATATTGATGAGGTGAATAAACTACGGGCCCTTTCTGAACATGAACGTCTGGCGAAACTTGGATCCGTACTGAAAACTGAGGATGAGATCGTCAACGCCGTGTTTCCGTCCTCCACTCACCTTCAGCTTGCAAAAGCACAGGGGATGCCAGGCAATACCATACTCTCAGAACTCGGCCATAATGCCTTCCCCTTTGCTGGAAGCACCTTTTCAGCTCTGTTTCAGGGATGGGTCGTGCTAAATGGTTTTCAAAAAGAGGGATGGCCCGGAACACCCGACGGATGGGCGCGCTTCTCGTCAAATGGCGCTATGGCATGGGCAGCCGCAATGGATACCCTGAAGCGCGCTTCCGCTGGAATTATCCGATTAGAGCTTTCTCCGACGGTGACGTTTGGTGCTCGATTTGTATTTAAGTTTACAGGTCGTATATGGTGGGAACGGCTTGGATTTCTGGGGGGGGCCGTATTTACATTTGTAGAGGCTTATGAGGGTGTTACAGATATTATAGCCGACAAAAAGGATGTAGGTTTAGCCCATCTGGCTAATGGACTGGGTGTTGGCCTAATGACCCTGGCGACCGGCAAATCTATCATCGTGCCTCTCCTAATCTCGATGGGCCTTTCAAGTGCCAGCGTGGCGGAAGGTAGCCTTTTTGCCCTGATCTTCGGCCCTTGGGGGATCCTTGTCGGCGTGTTATTGATTTTGGCGGCAAACGCCTGGTTAGTCAGCCAGGCGCGTAATGAGATCCAGGAATGGCTGGCAAGCACCTTATGGCGACGCATTCCTGATGGCGAATCAGCGATTCCAGTACAGTTCAGAAACAGTCTGATGGAAAAAGAGGCGTTCAACGCGCTGAGCAAAGGAAATGCATAATATGTTTAAACGACTCCCCCTCGACCCGTCCCGGATGTACATGGGCACGTTCACCCGCATCACGGACAAGACCGTGTTACAGCGCTATTTCCGTGGAAAAGGCAACCCCGGCGTCACTGCCGTATCCGCCATGGACAGCGTTATTCGTATCAACTCCACCTGCCTGGAACTGGTTGACCGGCTCTATTTTTCTCGTGGTTCCGGGACGCTGCTTGCCGCCTTTGGGTTTTGCATGATGTTTATCGCTTCTTTTCTCTGGCCAATATTTCAGTTTCTGTTTCTTGGTCATCACATTAAAGCGTCATCCTGGTTGGCTCTGATTTTTGCCTGGGCTATTTTTATCCTCCCTCTTTCCTGGGTGACCTATAAATTCCTGGTTCTGGAGGTCTTTAACTACACCCACTACCCCATCCGCTTTAACCGCAAAAATAAAACCGTCTATCTCTTTCGCAACGGTAAACCCGTACTCGCCGTACCGTGGCACGACCTGGAGTTTGTCCGCATATCCAACGGCGGCAAACCCGAGTCATGGTCCATTGTCGGCTGCACGCTCGCGGATGACGGCGAAACCGTCACACACTACATTCCCCTCCCCGTCAGCAACAACTGGGGGCCGGAATATCTTGAGGTTTACTGGGAATACATCCGCTGCTACATGGAAGAGGACGACTGCGTGGCAGACCTCGCTGATATCGTCACTTACTGTCTCCCCGTCGAAAAACAGAAAGAAAGCTGGTTTTTTGGGCTGACTTATATCTGCAAAGAGCCTTCCAGGTTTGGGCTGCTGGTGAATCTGCCGTTATATCCCTTTCTGCTTCTTGTCAGCATCATGCGCTGGCTGGTGATGCTCACCTGCCGCATTCCCGTCTGGCCGCCTGAAGTGGAGGAGGCCTGCCGCCCGGATGAAAACGACCCGGTCAACAAAGGCGCAGAGCACAACCCGCCGCAGGTTTGGCGTCCGATGCTGGCGGTGCAGGGGAAAAAGCGTTATGAGGAAAACTACGCCCGCGAGCGGGGCGCGATGGACAGGATCATTGCCCGCCTGAAAGCAAAATATCCACCGTCTGTTCAGACGGAAAAGCGCCGGGAGAAGAGAAAGCATGTTTAAACGACTCCCCCTCGACCCGTCCCGGATGTACATGGGCACGTTCACCCGCATCACGGATAAAGCCGTGTTACAGCGCTATTCCCGTGAAAAAGGCAACCCCGGCGTCACCGCGGTGTCCGCCATGGACAGCGTGATCCGTATCAACTCCACCTGCCTGGAACTGGTGGACCGGCTCTATTTTTCCCGTGGTTCCGGTACATTAATTGCCAGTTTTTTCTTTAGCTTATTTTTTTTGAACTGCTTTATCTGGCCATTGATACAGTTTTTATTACTCGATACAGGTAAAGACCGGAACTGGGCAGGGATGATTATTGTCTGGCTTTTAGTCATTCTCCCCCTTTCATGGCTGTCATATAAATTCCTGGTTCTGGAGGTCTTTAACTATACCCACTACCCCATCCGCTTTAACCGCAAAAATAAAACCGTCTACCTCTTTCGCAACGGCAAACCCGTACTCGTCGTCCCGTGGCACGACCTGGAGTTTGTCCGTATCTCCAACGGCGGCAAACCCGAGTCGTGGTCCATTGTCGGCTGCACGCTCGCGGATGACGGTGAAACCGTCACACACTACATTCCCCTCCCCGTCAGCAACAACTGGGGCCCGGAATACCTTGAGTTTTACTGGGAATACATCCGCTGCTACATGGAAGAGGACGACTGCGTGGCAGACCTCGCTGATATCGTCACTTACTGTCTCCCCGTCGAAAAACAGAAGGAAGGCTGGTTTTTTGGGCTGCTCTATATCAGCAAAATGACCAGCAGGCTGGGGTGGCTGGTTAACCTCCCGCTCTTCCCTTTTGTGTTTTTTGTCAGCATCACGCGCTGGCTGGTGATGCTCACCTGCCGCATTCCCGTCTGGCCGCCTGAAGTGGAGGAGGCCAGCCGCCCGGATGAAAACGACCCGGTCAACAAAGGGGCAGAACACAACCCGCCGCAGGTTTGGCGCCCGATGCTGGCGGTACAGGGGAAAAAACGCTATGAGGAAAATTACGCCCGCGAGCGGGGCGCGATGGACAGGATCATTGCCCGCCTGAAAGCGAAATATTCTTCATTTGTATGATAGAACCGCTTAAATAAAAAAGCCCGGCGGTCAGCCGGGCAAAGAAGTTACCTGCACACTCAGGCCGCTTTTAATTTCTGCGCGCGGTTCTCGCGGCGAATTTTACGTTCTTCCAGCACCGCGACCATCGCCATCAGGACGATACAGCCGATCGCTGCCGCATCCAGCGCCGCGAAGGTGCCCGCCCAACCGGTGAGGCCGAAAATCGGCGTACCGTCGGCGATCATCCCCAGGCCAAGTTTGGCGAAGCTGTCGCCGATCAGGTAGGCGAAGGTGCCTTTAATCCCATCGGCGGCGCCGATCGCTTTTTTCGGCACGAACCCTACGGCCGCCACGCCAATCAGCAGCTGCGGGCCAAACACCAGGAAGCCGAGCGCGAACAGGGACGCCAGGTAAACGTACTGGTTGCTGGCGTGCTGATACACGCCCAGCGTGGCGATAATCAGCGCCAGCGCGACGCAGGCCACCAGCGCGCGGCGGCCATTGGCGAGATCCGAGAGCCAGCCCCACAGCAGCGTGCCGACCAGCGCGCCCACTTCGAACAGGGTGAAGCCCTGAATCGCCACCTCTTTCGAGAGCTTCAACTCCTGGAAGGCGTACACCGTTGACCACTGGTCGATGCCGATGCGCACCACGTACAGGAAAATGTTTGAGAAGCACAGCAGCCAGATCACTTTGTTTTTCAGCACGTACTCAACAAAGATCTGCCATTTGGACATCTCGTTCTCTTCGGTCTCTTTGTCCTCTTCGCTGATCTCCTCCCCGAACAGCTCTTCCGCTTTGCCGAGGCCGTAGGATTCCGGGGAGTCGCTGCCGAAGCGCAGGCCGATAAAGCCGACGATCAGGGCGATAATCGACGGGAAGATAAACATGCCGATCACGTGGCCGTCGAACAGATAGTTCGCGCCAAACAGCGCCACGCCTGCCGCACCCGCCCCGCCGAGGTTGTGGGAGATGTTCCACATGCCGAGGTACGAACCCCGCTTGCGGCGCGGCGTCCATTTGGTGATGGTGGAGTAGCTGCACGACCCGCCGGTGCTCTGGAAGAAACCGCTCAGGGCGTAGAAGGCAATCATCAGGAACAGGCTGACGGAGCCCGCGCCCATGCTGGCGCTGAAGCCGAGCATACAGATGGCGGAGAGGATCAGCATAAACGGCAGGAACTGCTTGGTGTTTTTGCCGTCCGCGTAGTAGGACACAACCGTTTTCCCCACCCCGTAGGTAATGGAGAAGCCCAGGCCAATCATCCCCAGCTGCGTCATGCTCAGCCCGTAGGTGGAGATCATGTCGTTCTGCGCGATGTTAAAGTTTTTGCGGATCAGGTACATGGTCAGGTAGCCAATGAATACCACCAGATAAGACTGCATGAACGGTTTGAACCACATCTTGCGCCGCACGTCGAGCGGCAGATCCAGGGTCGGCTTGCGCACCTGGTTTAAGAAGGCCAGCATGGTTGGTTTACTCCTGAGCTGATTTTTGCAGCATTGTAAAAATCAGCCGGGAGAGATGCCTGAGACAGCGTCCAGGTGAAACCGGGAAAATTTCTTAGTTTTGCGCCATTCGGCAACAAAAGGTGAGGCACGTCACGCTTCGCGCGGCGCCTGGGCGTGCAAAAACGGCAGCAGCAGCAGGGCGGAAATACCCGCCGCGATGGCGATCGCCGCGAAGAACCCGCTCCAGTGCCAGACGTCGATGACCCGTGCCAGCGGCCAGCCGGAGAGCGACGCGCCGAGGTAGGCAAACAGCCCGACAAAGCCCGTCGCCGCACCGGCCGCCTCCTTGTGCGAGCACTCCGCCGCCGCCATGCCGATCAGCATCTGCGGACCAAAGACAAAAAAGCCGATGGTGAAGAAGCACGCCGCATGCATCACGTAGCTGGCGAACGGCATCAGCCACAGCGAGCCCACGGAGAGCAAAATCCCGGCGGCAAAAATCAGATTCATCGGGCCGCGGTTGCCGTTGAACAGCTTGTCCGAGCCCCAGCCCGCCACCAGCGCGCCGATAAACCCGCCCAGCTCAAACATCGTCACCGCAGAGTTGGCGGTCACCAGGTCCACGCCGAGCGTCTCGGACATATACAGGTTGCCCCAGTCGTTGATCGCCGCGCGCACCACGTAGACCAGCACGTAGCAGAGGGACAGCAGCCAGATGTACGGATTTTTCAGCACGTATTTGGTGAGGATTTCCTGGCGGGACAGCCCGGCGCCCTCCTGCTGCTGGGCAATCTCCATCTCGTCGTGCCGCCAGTCGCCCACCGCCGGCAGGCCGACGGTCTGCGGCCTGTCGCGCAGGCGCCAGCAGAGGAACAGCCCGGCGACAATCGCGAGGGCACCGGCAATCATCATTCCCGTGCGCCAGCCGTAGTGCAGCGCTGCGGCTCCCACCACCATCGGGATCAGCGCCCCGCCGACGTTATGCGCGGTATTCCAGATCGCCCACCATCCGCCGCGCTCGTTGCGCGAGTACCAGGCGGTGAGCAGGCGGGCGCAGACCGGCGCGCCCCAGCCCTGGAAAAAGGCGTTCAGCGCCCACAGCAGGGCAAAGGCCCACAGCGAAGTGGAAAAGCCAAACAGGATGTTCACCACGCCGGTGGCGATCAGCCCAACGCCCATGAAATAGCGCGCGTTCGAGCGGTCGCTGACGATGCCGGAGAAGAACTTCGACAGCCCGTAGCTGATGTAAAACAGCGTCGCCAGCAGGCCGATATCGGTGCGCGTCATCACGCCGCTGGCGAGGATTTCCGGCGCGGCGGCGTTGAAGCTTTTGCGGGTGAAGTAGAACAACGCGTAGCCGAGCCAGATGGTAATCAGGATATGGCGACGCCAGTAGCGGTAGCGGGCGTCGATTTCCGCCTTGTCGCGCAACGGAGCCGCGCTGGTTGGGGTTTTAAACATGGTACGTCCTTAACGGCAAACTGACGCTGACGCGCGTCCCGTGGGTGCAGGAGAGGGTCAGCGTGCCGCCCAGCGCCTTGACGCGCTCGCGCATGCCCGCCAGGCCAAAGCCCTGCTGGCCGGAGCCCGGCGGCAGGCCGCAGCCGTCGTCTTCAATCACCAGCATCAGGCGCTCGTCCTGCTGCCAGCCCTGGATCGTGACCGCGCTGGCATTGGCATGTTTAACGATATTGTTCAGCCCTTCCTGGCAGACGCGGAACAGCGTCACGCGCTGGCCTTCGCTGAGCAATGATTCATCAATGCGCCAGTCGAGATGGCTGACAATGCCGCGGCTTTCCAGCTCCATCTCGCGCATCAGGGAGCGTATCGCCTGCTCCAGCGACAGGTCATCAAGCTGGCGCGGACGCAGCCGTCCCAGCAAGCGGCGAACGGCGTCATAGACACCCAGCGAAAGCTGTTCGATATGCGCCCCGCCCTGCTTCACGCCCGCGTTATCCGCCGCCAGGCGCTGGACGATGCCCGCCTGCGTGCGGATGGCGGTAATGGTCTGGCCAATATCATCGTGCAGCTCGCGGGCCACCTCCTGCCGCACGCTCTCCTCGGTCTCCAGCAGACGCTCCGCCAGACGACGGTTGCGCGCCAGCTCGGCTTGCAGGGACTGGTTCAGCTCGCGCAAACGCTGAATGCCCGCGCCGAGCAGCAGTCCGGTCAGGCTCTGAGCCAGCAGCGAGAGCAACAGATCCACCGGATGATCGTGCCAGGTCTGGCTGGCGATCAGCGCGATGGCGTTCATCAGCGTGGCGATCAGCGCCCCCTGCCAGCCGTAGTGCCAGGCCAGAGCGATGATCGGCAGCGCCAGGCAAAACGGCGTGAAGCGCGAAAGCTCGGCGGGCAGACCAAGCTGCAGCCACAGGCTCACCATAAACAGCAGCAAATACCAGATGAGGTGCCGGGCGCGCCAGTTCACCGGTTGGGAGACCAGCGCGGGGCCGAGCGGCTGCCAGACGGTGCTGGTGAGGTAGTGCCAGAAAACCAGACAGGTCGGCGCGAGGGTCAGACCGCCGGTCAGGGTCAGAAGCAGGGCGTTAAGCATCTCCTTCTCGCCGATCCACGGCAGTGACTGCAACAGCGCGGCGGCAATCAGCGCCGCCCCCTGACGCAGCAGCGTGCGCCAGTCGCGCTGGTGGCGGTAGCGGGAAATCAGGGCAACGGGGAGAAGCGTGAGCAGGCTTCCGGTCATCAATAAGGGAAGATGCGCGAGGGCCACTTCCTGCGCCAACCAGACCAGCATCAGCCACTCCGCGCCGAGCAAAACGGGCCAGTAGCTGCGCGGGCACTGGAGCATTAGCCCCAGACGCAGGCCGAAGGGAAACAGCAGCACCGCCAGCTCCGGGCGCTCCACCAGGTGCAGGCTGATGCTCCACAGGCAAAACCACGCGGCGGAGAAGATAAAAAAGCTGGCGACGACGGCGATCAGCCGCGAAAACACGGGACTCATTGCCAGCTGTCGAACATGCGGCGCGCCAGCTCGACGTCGTTGCTGACGTTGAGTTTTTCCATCAGGTTGGCGCGGTGGACGTGCACGGTTTTCGGCGACAGATCCAGCTCGGCGGCAATCTCTTTCACCGACATGCCCTGGGCAAGCTTCTCCGCCACCTGGCGCTCGCGTCTGGTGAGCGGATCCTGACGTCCGGCCGCCAGCTTGATGGCGATATCCGGCGTCAGGTAGCAGCCGCCGGTGGAGACGGTGCGCACGGCGGCGATCAGCTCGTCCGGGCTACAGCGTTTGGAGAGGAAGCCGCGTGCGCCCGCGTTGAGCGCCTGCTCGACCAGCGCCGGGCTGTCGTGGACCGAGAGCATGATCGTCACCATCCCTTTCGGCAGCTGGCTCAACAGCTCCAGCCCGGAGAGATCCGGCATCGAGATGTCACAGATACAGACCTGCACCCCGCGCCCCGGCAGGCCCGCCAGCGCCTCGTGACCGGAGCCAAACTCGGCCACGACCTGGAAATCCGGTTCGAGGTTAAGAAGCTGGGCAAAGCCGGAGCGGACGATAAGGTGGTCGTCGATGAGAGCGATGGTGGTCATGTGTGTTCCTGCGATCTGAAAAAGCCGGATGACGCTGCGCTTATCCGGCCTACAAGAGCGAAAGACGCTTACCTTAAGCGATTTACTCGAAAAACACCGCAATTTTGTTAAACATGGTGGGATCGGACTGGTTGCGCGCCACTTTGGTGACGTCTTCCAGCTTATCGATCTGCGCCATCATCTGCTCCAGACGCTGATCGTCGTTGACCAGTAGCCAGATGCGGCTGTGCTCGCTGCCCTGAATCGGCAGGCAGAGAATACCTTCCACGTTAAACGCGCGGCGGGCAAACAGCCCACAGACGTGGGTCATAACGCCAGGGTGGTTGCGGACGGTGAGTTCCAGAATGACGTTATCATGTTGTTTCTGCATGGTTTATTCCCCCACCATCTCAGTATTGGCCGCACCCGGCGGCACCATCGGATACACTTTTTGTTCAGGGTCGATACGCACGTGGATCAGCGCCGGGCCGGGACGAGAAATCGCCGCCTGCAGCGCCGCGTGGGCGTCTTCTTCCGCGTTCAGATCGCAGGTGTGCAGGCCAAAGCCGGCGGCAATCTGCATAAAGTTAATCATCCCCGGATAGGTCGCCGCAAACACGCCCTGCTTGTAGAACAGGCTCTGCTGCTGGTGCACCAGACCCAGCGCCTCGTTGTTCATCAGGATGATTTTCACGTCTAACTGGTTTTCGGCTGCGGTCGCCATCTCCTGAATGTTCATCATCAGGCTACCGTCGCCGGAGAAGCAGATAACCTTGCGGTCCGGGTTGGCGAGCGCCGCGCCTACTGCCGCCGGCAGGCCGAAGCCCATGGTGCCGAGGCCGCCGGAGGTCAGCCACTGGCGCGGACGGTTCAGCGGATACGCCTGCGCGGTCCACATCTGGTGCTGGCCCACGTCGGTGGTGATAATCGCGCTGTCGTCCACGCAGGCGGCCACGGCGTTGATCAGCCCGTAGTGGCTCAGCGGGTCGCCCTCAGCTGGGATAGCGCCCGGGAACTCGCGTTGCAGATCCGCCACCAGCTGACGCCAGTCGGCCCGGTCAGTTGCGTCCGTCTGCGGGATCAGCTGCGCCAGCACTTCGGCCACGTCGCCCTGAATCGCCACGTGCGGCTGTTTGATTTTACCCAGCTCGGCGCGGTCGATATCCACGTGAATGATTTTGGCGTTCGGGCAGAACTCCTCGGTTTTGCCAATCGCCCGGTCATCAAAACGTGCGCCCATAACAATCAGCAAATCCGCCTCTTGCAGGATGTAGTTGGTGCTGCGCGCACCGTGCATGCCCAACATGCCTAATGACAACGGATGCGCTTTAGGCAGCATACCCAGCGCCATCAGGGTCATGGTGGTCGGCAGGTTGGCCTTTTCCGCAAACTGGCGGATTTCATCCGCAGCGTTAATCGCCCCGCCGCCCAGATAGAGCACCGGGCGTTTGGCGGCGTTAATCATGGCGGCGGCGTCGCGCACGCTTTCAGCGCTGAATTCCGGCGCGGGGGCGCGCTCGCCCGGCTCCGGCAACACGTCGATCTCGATCTCTGCGGTCTGGACATCCTTAGGAATGTCTATCCACACCGGGCCCGGGCGGCCGGACTGCGCAATGCGGAACGCATCGCTGATAACCTGAGGCAGCTCGCTGATATCGCGAACTAAATAGTTATGTTTAGTGATGGGGATAGAGATGCCGTAGGTGTCCACTTCCTGGAACGCGTCGGTGCCGATCATCGAGGACGGCACCTGGCCGGTAATGCAGATCAGCGGAATGGAGTCGAGGCGCGCGTCGGCGATGGCGGTCACCAGGTTGGTTGCGCCGGGGCCGCTGCAGGCCATACAGACCGCCGGTTTGCCCTGCGTACGCGCCATGCCCTGAGCGATAAAGCCTGCCCCCTGCTCGTGACGCGCCAGCACGTGGCGGATCTGCGTGCTTTGGCTCAACGCATCGTACAGCGGCAGCACGGTTCCACCCGGGATACCCGCAACCGTGGTGATGCCCTGTCGTTCCAGTAAATGAACAATCAGCTGCGCGCCTGTAAAACGCGTCTTTGTGGATGTTGTGCCCGAACTTGCCATGCTCCAGTCCTTTTCTTCTGGGCCGACTTTCCGGGGAGGGTCCTAAACGAAAAACCCCGCCCGGTTTGCGCCGGCGGGGTTTTGGATTCGTGTGTTGATCCAGTCCCTACGGCGCATTGCCGACGACCACCACCACACGCACGACGACCACTGCGGCAGGTTGCGCAGTTTTTAGTAGGGTCGAAGTGAAGATGGATGAAGTCATTGGGGACCTGTGTTTGGAATCATTGATTGAATTTATACAAACACAGGTTTCCGGGCGTGACAATGGAAATATTTTCATCTGCGCAAAAATGCGTCAGGGATCACGTTTCGTTTGTTGAGTGATAAAGGGCTGTCGACCGTTTTATTTCATTCAATAAACAGTGCAGGCGATACCCCAAAGCGCACCGCCAGTTTTTTTATATGGTTTAACGTCAGCTGACGCTGTCCATTCAATACCCTTGAAACCATTGATTTACTGCCAATTTCATCCTGAAAATCTGAAATGGTCAGTTTGTACTGATCCATAAGGGTTCTTAAAACCGCAATTCCCACTGGAACAGATTCCATCTCCTGACGCAAGGCGACAATCTCGGGTCGATTCGCTTCATAACGACTTATCCTTGCACATACGATATCCAGCAAAGGACTACAAGGTTCATTCATGAGCAGATACTCAACCAGCTCAAGTGCATCCTGGTAATCTTTCTCATTCGGATTTTCACCCAGTAAAGGGACAGCCTCGACAAGGGCATGCGTTGCTTTCATTGCATCAGCGACGATCATCATTTCTTCCCCTTAGTGCGATGTTTCTCCGTAAAACGGTCATATTCCTTATGAGTAAAAACATGGCGCACATAGAACTTTTGGCTTTCAAAGAATATGAGAGCCACTACTCTGAGATTGTTAATTGCAATATCAATCACATAATGCTTATCCAGATATTTAAAGTTATCCAGCGTCGGAAAAATTTGTTTCAGCGCAGCAGGTGTCGGGCAATGGCTCTTTTCGATAGTGCGACCTAAAAAAAGGAGCTCTTCCTTATGCTGCGGGAACTGTTTTACCGCATCAATAATTGCCTTCATAGAAATTAAATGCATACTGCATGCCTGCTGCGTCCGTTGCCATTATGGCAACAATATCATGCATTGCCAATGTGTCAACACGTATCGTTTTTCTGACTAACATCTGAAAACAAAAAACCCCGCCGGAGCGAGGTTTTTATCAGGGTTTTGCGGTTGGTCGCCGCAGAACACACTGTGTTACGTCAACGCGAAAAGTATACGCGATAGAACTCGAACGCGCAATTCCGGCACGGATTTTGACGTTTTTGAGTATGGATCACCTTCCAAATTTTGTCCAAAAAATACTGTTCATGCATACAGTATTTATCTATACTGAGGGTGTTCGCAGTGAGCGAGGGGGCCGCAGTTTACCGGCGCAACGAAGTCCTGGCTGAAACGGGTGGTGCCGTCAGTGCCTTAACCCCTGAAGTGAGCACACTGTGTTACGTCAATCCAGGTGCTGGCAACAGGCGGCGGAAAGGTACGCCAGCATCGTGCTCCTTTTAACCAAAAGGAGACGCGTATGAGCGTAGTGGATATGGTGATACTTATCCTCAAACTCATTGTTGCAGTACTGCAACTGCTTGATGCTGTCCTGAAATACGTTCGGTAATTCAGGTTCAAGTCGCACCTGAGAGGGGCGGGCAACCGCCCCTCTTTAATAACGAGGGAATGCTATGTCGCGTCTGTTAATTGAGCCTGTCACACCGGATGAGCCGGGGTATATCGCCCTGAAGGCGGAAAGTATCGCGCTGAATTTCAACATGCTGCGCAGGCTGGAAGAGAACTGGCTGCGGGGTGAGAACCGCTTTAACGCGCCGGGTGAAAAGCTGCTGGGTGCGTTTCTTAACGGCAAGCTGGTGGGCGTGTGTGGCCTCAAACGCGATCCGTTCAGCCAGCAGCCGCGTGCCGGACGCATTCGCCATCTCTACGTCAGCGAGAAGTGCCGCGGGCTGGGCATTGGAAAACAGCTTTTAACCGTAGTGATGGCGGATGCCAGCATCTGGTTTGATTTTCTGAATACTCACGCGCCGGACAGCGCGTACGGATTTTACAATCGAGCCGGTTTTACGCTGGTCTCAGACGAACCACGGGTGACGCACCGCCTTTTTTGTGCGGTGTAACCGGCTGGCGGCATCAGGATGTGAATGTTACAGTTGAGTGACAATTCATCACCCAATACGCCATGACCATCACCGTTTTCTGCATTTTGCTTTTCGCCGCACTGCTGCATGCCAGCTGGAACGCTATCGTTAAAGCCGGAACGGATAAACTCTACTCTGCGATCGGCGTTAGCGGCTCAGCCGCGATTATTGCCCTGATTTTACTGCCCTTCTCACCACAGCCTTCTGCGGCAAGCTGGCCGTTTTTGATCGTCTCCTGCGCCTTACAGGTGGTCTACACCGTGCTGGTGGCGAAGACCTATCAGGTCTCGGACATGAGCCAGACCTATCCGCTGATGCGCGGCACCGCCCCGCTGCTGGTGGCGCTGATCAGCGTGCTGGCGCTCGGCGACCATCTCTCCTGGCTCGCCTGGTCCGGTATCGGAGTCATTTGCCTGTCGATTCTGGCGATGGCGATGAATGGCCGCATGCAGTCACGCAGGGGGATCTGGCTGGCGCTGCTGAATGCCTGTTTTATCGCCGGGTATACGCTGGTGGACGGCACCGGCGTGCGGCTGTCGGACACCGCGCTGGGCTACACGCTCTGGACCTTCTTTATGAACGGCTTCTGCCTGCTGGGCTGGGCGATGGTGGCGCGTCGGCGCGAGGCGTCCGGCTACCTGCGTCTGCACTGGAAAAAAGGGCTGCTCGGCGGCGTGGGGACCATGGGTTCTTACGGTCTGGCCCTCTGGGCGATGACGCAGGCGCCGCTGGCGGTGGTCGCCGCGCTGCGTGAAACCTCGATTCTTTTCGGGGCGCTGATCGCCTTTGTCCTTTTAAAAGAGAAGGTTGCGGGCCTGCGCATCGCGGCAGCGCTGGGTATTGCTGTCGGCGCAATTCTGCTGCGTCTGGCGTAAATCGCTGGCAACATTAGTTGCCGTTCTTGTTTACAAATCCTGCCTTTCCCGGTTTTTTCATTCACCGCAACAATGCTTAAATTGTCATCTGTCTGTGGTAGATTCCTCGCGCATTTATGGTAATGCGTAGTCACTTATTCTTCATTTCTCTCTTTTGGCAAAAGTATTCAGCGACATGAAAAAGCAAAGGAACGTTAACTTATTGTTGATGCTGGTGTTACTGGTGGCCGTCGGTCAGATGGCGCAAACCATCTACATTCCGGCGATTGCCGACATGGCAAAGGAACTGAACGTCCGCGAAGGCGCGGTGCAGAGCGTGATGGCAGCCTACCTGCTGACCTATGGCGTTTCACAGCTCTTCTACGGCCCGCTCTCCGACCGCGTCGGGCGTCGCCCGGTGATCCTGGTGGGCATGAGCATTTTCATGGTAGCGACGGTGATTGCCATTACCACCCACAGCCTGACCGTACTGATTGCCGCCAGCGCCCTGCAGGGCGTTGGGACGGGTGTCGGCGGGGTGATGGCGCGAACTTTACCGCGCGATATGTATCAGGGCACCCAGCTCCGCCACGCCAACAGCCTGTTAAATATGGGCATTCTGGTCAGCCCGCTTCTCGCTCCGCTGATTGGCGGCCTGCTGGACACAATGTGGTCCTGGCGCGCCTGTTACGCCTTTCTGCTGGTGCTCTGCGTAATTGTCACCTTCAGCATGGCGCGCTGGATGCCGGAAACCCGTCCAAAAGACGCGCCGCGCACGAAGCTTCTCACAAGCTATAAGACGCTTTTCGGCAACGGCGCGTTTACCTGCTACCTGCTGATGCTGATTGGCGGCCTGGCGGGTATTGCTGTGTTCGAAGCCTGCTCCGGCGTGCTGCTAGGCGCGGGTCTTGGCCTGAGCAGCATGGTGGTGAGCATTCTGTTTATTCTGCCAATCCCGGCGGCGTTCTTTGGCGCGTGGTTTGCCGGACGTCAGAACAAGCGCTTTTCAACCCTGATGTGGCAGGCCGTGATCAGCTGCCTGCTGGCGGGTCTGATGATGTGGATCCCGGGGCTGTTTGGCGTGATGACCGTCTGGACGCTGCTCATCCCGGCAGCGCTGTTCTTCTTCGGCGCGGGGATGCTGTTCCCGCTCGCCACCAGCGGCGCGATGGAGCCGTTCCCGTTCCTCGCCGGCACGGCGGGCGCGCTGGTGGGCGGTTTGCAGAACATCGGTTCCGGCGCGCTGGCCTGGCTCTCGGCCATGATGCCGCAGACCGGGCAGGCTAGTTTGGGCCTGCTGATGACGCTAATGGGGCTGTTGATTTTACTGTGCTGGCTGCCGCTGTCGTCGCGCGTTCCGCATCACGAGCAGCCGGTTTAACCGCATGATGGCCCGGCTTCTCGCCGGGCTTTTCACAGACGGGCGCAATCATCGCCTGCAATAACGGCTCCGGCGCAGGCCGCCAGGCCCCCTCTTCCCCGTCGTAAAACTGGAAATCCGCGTTAAGCGCATACGGGATTTTCGCCTTTTGCAGCTCGCAGGCCATAAAGGTGGCGAAGGCCATTTGCGAAGCGGTTGGCGTGAGGTGGTTTGACTCCCCCACGCCCCAGCCCCCGACCCAACTGACGTGCCCGGTTTTTTGCTGCCAGTGCAGCGCGGCATTGATGCGGTTACGGATAGCCGCTTTCTCTGCCGCCGTGCCGGACGTCCACGGGTATTTACCGTTACTTTTCAGCGGCCCCCACGGGAAAATATGCCACTCCGCCAGCAGGTAGTTTTGACTGTGCGCAGGCAGCTTCAGGCCGGATAAATCCTCCGGCGCGGCACGCAGGCGCGGCGCAATGAAAATCATGCGCTGCGGGTCGATGTCGTGGATCGCTTTAATGGTTTTTTCATACACGCGGTTTAACGACGCGAGGTTGTGGTTAAGCTTGTCGGCTGGCTCATAAATGAGGTCAAAACCCAGCTGCGGATAGCTCTGGCCGAAATAGTGCGCCACGGCAATCCACCAGTTGATCGTCTCTTTCTCGTTATCGGCTTTGGGGTCGTTTTTATATTCATCGGCCTGATAAGCGATAATCGGGATCACGCCATATTGCTCGCAGGCTTCCACCAGCTTGCGCAGGTGGATCAGTCGCGCTTCCGTCGGCTCATCGGCGACGCGAATGCGCACGTGTGTAATGCCTTTTGCGCGAAAATCGCGAACCACCAGCGGGTCGAATTCGCGTATGCCGCGCTCGGTGCGCGCCCAGTCCACATCCATCCCGACGCCAAGCTGCTGCGCATAACGGGCAGCCGTCAGCGGCGGCTCAGCGGCAATGGCCCAGCCGGAAGAGATCAGTAACGCGGTCGCTATAAGAGGCTTTAACACGGTTTACCCTGGATAAATCGAAAGCATTACCTGTATTTAGCATGCTTTTTCACATTTGGTGTAGCGCGAAAGCGTAATAATTCTTCAACCTGCCAGTTCTCTCAGCCAGCCGATAAAGGCGTCTATTTTCGGCCACTGTCGGCCCGAAAGCGTCGAAACATAGTAGTGCTGATGGCATTTCAGGGTCTTGTCACCAAACGGGGCGATCAGTTCGCCCCGTTCAAGCCGTTTTTGCACCAGCCGCTTTCTCCCCATCGCGACGCCGACGTGGTTGATGGCCGCAATAATCGCTAAGTCGGAACGATCGAAACCAATACCCGACGATGGCGGCATATTCACCGCAAAGTGCTGCGCCCAGCTCAGCCACTCATCCGTACCGGAATCATTGCTCCAGGCCTGACGGTCGTGCAGCAGCGTGCAGTGGCTAAGGTTATCGGGGTTTTTCAACAGCTCATGCTCGCGGGCATACTGCGGCGAGCAGACGGGCAAAATCTCTTCGTCCATCAGGAAGTGATGAGACAGATGGTTTGGCGGCGTATCGTCGAAATAGAGCGCCAGATCGACCCCCGTTCGCTGCATATTGATGTAATCATTGCCGGTCAGGACGGTGAGCGAAATCGACGGATAGCGGCGGGTAAAGTCGCCCAGCATGGGTACCAGCCAGCACTGAGCGATCGACGGCCGGGAGTAGACCGTCAGCGTGCCGGACAGCGCCTGGTTTTTGATGTCCAGAATCTCCTGATTCAGGGTGTCGAGGGACGATTTTAGCGTCCAGTATACGCGCTTTCCCTCCTGCGTCAGCTCGACTTTACGGTGCGAACGGACAAACAGCTGAATACCGAGCTCTTCTTCGAGCAGGTTGATGCGGTGGCTCACCGCGCTGGGGCTGAGCGACAGCTCCTCCGCCGCCAGCGCGAAGGATTCATGTCGAGCCGCCACTTCAAAGGTGTACATTTTCGACAGCTGCCAGCCGTTGAGCAGCCGGTTTCTGGCTTCATTTGCATCGGTCATCACAATTCTCACGCGTGGTTTCTGCGCTCAGCATACTGTTTAAGGGTGAATATATGTGAACCTAATGCGGTTTAAGTGCGTTTTTTAGAGCGCAGTCACTCAGTTGATTCAATCTGGCTCACCTGAACGCTAATTTATATCGTTTGTCAGCCCACGCCGCTTTTTCGTCCAATACCCCCAGATGACATAAGGGTGAGGTGAGATATGGGATCTCAGGTCTGGGTTGTGGCAACGCTGCTGGTCAGCATTGTGTTGATTGTTTTAACCATCGTTAAGCTAAAGTTTCACCCGTTCCTCGCGCTGCTGCTGGCGAGCTTTTTCGTCGGCGCAATGATGGGAATGAGCCCGCTGGATATGGTAAACGCCATTGAGAGTGGGATTGGCGGCACGCTGGGCTTCCTGGCGGCCGTGATTGGTCTTGGGACCATTCTCGGCAAGATGATGGAGGTTTCCGGCGCGGCAGAGCGCATCGGGATTACGTTGCAGCGCTGCCGCTGGCTGTCAGCAGACGTGATTATGGTGCTGGTGGGCCTGATCTGCGGCATTACGCTGTTCGTGGAAGTGGGCGTGGTCCTGCTGATACCGCTGGCGTTTTCCATCGCCAAAAAGACCCACACGTCGCTGCTCAAGCTGGCCATTCCGCTCTGTACCGCGCTGATGGCGGTGCACTGCGTGGTGCCGCCGCATCCGGCCGCGCTGTTTGTGACCAATAAATTAGGGGCGGACGTTGGAACGGTCATTGTCTACGGTTTGATGGTCGGCCTGATGGCCTCTCTGGTCGGCGGCCCGCTGTTCCTGAAGCTGCTCGGCAATCGTCTGCCGTTTAAACCGGTTCCGGCGGAATTTTCAGACCTGAAGGTGCGGGAGGAGCATACCCTGCCGTCGCTGGGCGCCACGCTGTTTACGGTGCTGCTGCCGATTGCCCTGATGCTGGTGAAGACCATCGCTGAACTGAATATGGCAAAAGACGGCACGCTGTATACGCTGCTGGAGTTTATCGGCAACCCGATCACCGCCATGTTTATCGCCGTGTTTGTCGCCTACTACCTGCTGGGCATCCGCCAGCACATGGGCATGGGCGCGATGCTGACGCACACCGAGCACGGCTTTGGCTCTATCGCCAACATTTTGCTGATTATCGGCGCGGGCGGCGCGTTCAACGCCATCCTGAAAACCAGCGGACTGGCGGACTCGCTGGCGCAAATTCTCTCGAACCTGCACATGCACCCTATCCTGCTCGCCTGGCTGGTGGCGCTGGTGCTGCATGCCGCCGTAGGCTCCGCCACGGTCGCGATGATGGGCGCCACGGCCATCGTCGCGCCGATGCTGCCGCTCTACCCGAACGTCAGCCCGGAGATCATCACCATTGCCATCGGTTCCGGCGCCATTGGCTGCACGATCGTGACCGATTCTCTCTTCTGGCTGGTGAAGCAATACTGCGGCGCGACCCTGAATGAGACCTTCAAATACTATACGACGGCGACGTTTATCGCCTCGGTGCTTGCACTTGGCGGCACATTCCTGCTTTCTTTCATTATCTGAGCGCGAAGAGACGTATTATGGAAAACGCAACTATCACCACTTTAACCGCACAGTTTCCTCTGGTTGAGGATCTGATTGCCCTGAAAGAAACCACCTGGCTTAACCCGCGCACCACCACGCTGGCGGAAGGGTTACCCTATGTCGGGCTGACCAAAGCCGACGTGGACGACGCCCACGCGCGCCTCAACCGCTTCGCGCCGTATCTGGCGAAAGCCTTCCCGGAGACGGCGGCAACGGGTGGGATTATTGAATCTGAACTGGTCGCCATTCCGGCAATGCAGGCGCGGCTGGAGAGAGAATCTGGCAAATCCCTTCCCGGCACGCTGCTGCTGAAAAAGGACAGCCACCTGCCCATCTCCGGCTCGATTAAAGCGCGCGGCGGCATCTATGAGGTGCTGACCCACGCGGAGAAGCTGGCGCTGGAAGCCGGGTTGCTGAGCGTTGAAGACGACTACAGCATTCTGCTGGAGCCACGCTTTAAGGCCTTCTTCAGCCAGTACAGCATTGCCGTGGGCTCTACCGGCAACCTGGGGTTATCCATTGGCATAATGAGCGCACGCATCGGCTTTAAGGTGACGGTCCATATGTCCGCCGACGCCCGCGAGTGGAAGAAAGCCAGGCTGCGCAGCCACGGCGTCATCGTCGTGGAATATGAGCAGGATTACGGCGTGGCGGTGGAGCAAGGGCGCAAAGCGGCGGAAAGCGATCCGAACTGCTTCTTCATTGACGATGAGAATTCCCGCACCCTGTTCCTGGGCTATGCGGTGGCGGGCGAGCGCCTGAAAGCGCAGTTCACCGAACAGGGCCGCGTGGTGGATGCGGATCATCCCCTGTACGTCTATCTGCCGTGCGGCGTAGGCGGCGGGCCTGGCGGCGTGGCGTTTGGCCTGAAGCTGGCCTTTGGTGATAACGTGCACTGCTTCTTCGCGGAGCCAACGCACTCGCCGTGCATGCTGCTGGGCGTTTACACCGGCCTGCATGATGCGATTGCAGTGCAGGATCTGGGCATTGATAACGTGACGGCGGCGGACGGTCTGGCGGTTGGGCGCGCGTCCGGCTTCGTGGGCCGCGCGATGGAGCGCCTTCTCGACGGGTTCTATACGCTTTCCGATCGGAGTATGTACGATATGCTCGGCTGGCTGGCGCAGGAGGAAGGGATCCGCCTTGAGCCTTCAGCGCTGGCGGGGATGGCCGGGCCGGTGCGCGTTCATTCTCATACCAATGTTACCCACCTGGTGTGGGCAACCGGCGGTGGCATGGTGCCGGAAGACGAGATGGCGAAGTATCTGGCTAAAGGGAAGTAATTAAGCCGCCACTCGGTTTACAGGCTCAAAATTTGCTGAATATGGGTCACCGCAAACAGCAGCGATAGCGAGAGAACAGCCAGCGCAATCAGGAATTTATCCCGCACCGCTTTCGGCTGTACAAAATCGTTCTGCGCCACGTCCATCAGGTTACGGCTGCGGGTATAGCGCCATAAAATGATGGCCACCAGCGCCAGCACAATAATAGAGATCCAGAATGGCACCCCGGTTCGGTGCCAGTTGTGCTTAATCGCCAGGGCAATCAGCGCGCCATACCCCAGCAGCGTGCGCAGCCAGGCCAACGACGTCCGCTCCGGCTGCAGGCCGGGGTCCGCTTCGCGCCGCGCTTTGCGGCTATCCGCCATAGAACACCAGCCCCATCACCACGCCCGCCACCGCCAGCAGAATCACGCTGATGATGAGTAACCCGCGCGTATAGGGCAGATCCTGCTTCAGGCGCATCGCCTTCTCATTGCGCAGCCATCGCAGGTAGCCGTAAATCGCCAGCACGCCCGCGAACAGGCACAGCAGCAGCGCCAGCACTTCACGAATCAGCGGCGTGGCAAAATCGGGGGCGAGCTGGTCAAGGCCGACACCTGCGGCCAGAAAGCCCAGTGCGGTGCGGATCCACGCTAAAAACGTGCGCTCATTAGCCAGAGAGAAGCGGTAGTCCGGCGCTTCGCCGAGGCGGGAAATTTTCATGGAGATTCCTTGTCGTGCTACGGGCAGGCTTCAGCATAGCGTAAATCGACAAGGACAAGGAGACCGGCATCGGGCGATGCCGGTCAGGACGATTAATGCAGCTCTGGCCAGTACTCTTTGTTGGCCTCGATCAGGTCATCCAGAATCGCTTTCGCGACGGAGGCGCTCGGCACGGTTTTCGACAGGGTAATGGCCTGCCAGAGCTTCTGGTACGAGCGCTGCTCCCAGGCATCCACCACCAGTTTTTCCACCGCCACCTGCTGGCTCATCAGCCCTTTCTGGAAGTGCGGAATATCGCCCACCGTAAGCGGCTCCGGTCCGTTATGGCCCACCAGGCACGGGATCTCCACCATCGCGTCGGCGTCAAAGTTATGGATGGCACCGTTGTTTGGCACTATCAGCAGCATCCGCTCCTGGGTGTTAAAGGCAATCGCAGTCGCCAGATCGACGATGTACGACGCATGTTCGTCGATTTCCAGCTCACCGGCGGCGGAGTTGCCGGCTTCGATAATCGCCCGACAGGAACTGAACACATGCTTCTCACGGTGATCCATAACTTCATTGGCGCGGGTCCGTTCCGGGTTGGAATGCGCGACCACGTAGTCCGGGAACAGGTAATACTTCAGGTAGGTGTTCGGCATGGTGTCCGGATCCAGCGCCTGCACGTCTTTAGCTTTGGCAAAGGTATCGTTCCAGCTCGCTTCGGTATGCGCATCTTCCGAAGGCGGAACATAGCCGTTTTTCGCCACGTATTCGCGCAGCTTCGGCATCAGATCGTTGCCGTTCAGGTCTTCAATCGACGTCCACCAGCCGAAGTGGTTCAGGCCGTAGTAGCGCACGCGCATCTCTTTGCGGTCTTTCAGGCCGACAATCTGCGCCATGCGCCCTTCAATGCCAATCGGCATATCGCAGATGTTGAGGATTTTAGCGTTCGGACGCAGGCGGCGCGTGGCTTCTGCGACAATCGCCGCCGGGTTGGAGTAGTTCAGCATCCACGCGTTCGGGGAGTACTGTTCCATATAATCCACCAGCTCCAGCACGCCGCCGATAGATCGCATGCCGTAAGAAATACCGCCCGGTCCGCAGGTTTCCTGGCCCAGCACGCCGTGGCGCAGCGGGATTTTTTCATCTTTTTCGCGCATCGGGTATTTGCCCACGCGGATGTGCGCCATCACGAAATCGACATCGGTAAACGCCGCTTTTGGATCGGTGGTGTAGCTGAATTCAATCTCCGGGGCCTGCTCCTTAAGGATGATTCTGCACGCTTCGGCGATGGTCTCCTGACGCGCGCCATCGTTGTCATAGAACTTCAGGGCGCGCAGCGGGAAGCGGTCACGGTTGGCTAACAGCATCAGGACGATACCAGGCGTAAAGGTGCTGCCGCCGCCTGCAATGACAACTGAGAATTTTTTCATGATATAGCCTCTGTCAGGGTGGTTTGTTCATTTGTTAAAGGGGTTTTCATCAGCGATTCCAGCTGGTCACGCACCTGAGGAACGTGCAGGCCGACAATCACCTGAATGCCGTTGCCGCGTCGCACTACGCCGTGTGCGCCCAGGGCTTTGAAGACGTCGTCGCTTTGGGTTTTCGCCATATCCACCAGCGCGATACGCAGGCGGGTGGCGCAGTTATTGATGCTTTCGATGTTGGCCGCACCGCCGAGCGCCTGCAGGAATCCGGCGGCTTGCCCAACCTGCTGGCTGGCCGCCGCCGGGGCGGTGGTTTGCCCGCGCGCCGCCTTATAGTCGGCCTTGCTGTAGAGTTTGATTTCGCTCTCTTCCCGGCCCGGCGTTTTCAGGTTCAGACGCTCAATCAGCGTTTTGAAGATCACGAAGTAGATGCCGGTGAAGCAGACACCAATGCCGATCTGGGTGAACACCGTCGAGGCGTGGTTATGGAACATCGGGATCCAGTTTTGCGGCAGGAACTGGTCCAGCAGGCCGCCGCCCATATTCCCCACGACGCCGAAGGCGTACATCACCGTCGCCATGGTGGCCGCCAGCACGGCGTGCACGGCGAACAGCAGCGGCGAGATAAACAGGAAGGTGAACTCAAGCGGTTCGGTAATGCCTACCAGCACGGCGGTGAGCGTGGCCGGAACCAGCAGGCCCGCCACCTTGACGCGATTTTCTGGCGACGCGGTGTACCAGATAGCGAAGGCAATCCCGACCGAGCCAAACACTTTTGAGTTGCCGTGCAGTGCGAAGCCACCTTCCGGGAAGAGGGTCTTCAGCGGCAGGGTGCTCTGGCTGAATTCCTGCAGATGCTGCGCCCAGTAGACCTGAATACCGCCCTCCACCGCCGCCGGGCCGAAGATGAACGGACCGTAGACGAAGTGGTGCAGCCCCGTTGGGATCAGAATGCGTTCCAGGAAGGTATACACCCACACGCCCAGCGCACCGGCAGAACGCAGGAAAGCCTGAAGGGATTCGATGCCCATCTGCACTTTCGGCCAGCCCAGCAGCGTCAGCCAGGCACAGGGAATCATCACGAAGAACGCGAGGATAACGACAAACGAGCTGCCCTGGAAAATCCCCAGAAAGACCGGCAGCGGCTTGTCGAAATAGCGGTTGTGGATGGCGGTGACGATGCCTGAGATCACGATGGCACCGATGATGCTGGTATCGAGCGTTTTGATCCCGGCAATCATCGCCAGCCCGCTTCCCGCCGTCGGTTCGGCGGAGAAGTCGACGCCAAAGAAGTGGCCCCAGGTCATCCCCATCGCGTTAATGAAGTAGTTCCAGGTCAGGAAGCTAATCAGCACGGCCAGACAGGCGCGGCCCTGCGCCTGCTTCGCCAGCCCAATCGGCAGGCCGACGGCAAAAATCAGCGGCATATTGCGAAACACCGCCCAGCCGCCCTCTTCAATGATGTGAACGATCTGCGCGAAAAGATGATCGGGGGCGGTTAAGGCTTCGCCGACAAACAGCGGGTTGCGAAGCATGATGGCGATTCCCACCACGATCCCGGCAAACGGAAACAGCAACACCGGGGTAAACATGGCACCGCCAAAACGTTGTATTTGACTGAGCATTTTTAAATCCTCACGTAACAACCTGTAGGGGTAGAGGCCTTTATGGTTTTGTGCTGGCCTGAGGTGAGCATAAGAACTTACTGATGCGCGAACATGGCGTGCCGCTGCGATTCGTGATCGCATTCATGGTTTTATTTTGACCATTCAGGTCTACTTTTTGAGTTAAATATGGACATGTCAGGACGCATTCCACGCCCTGATAAGGGCAGAGAGGTCTACTGGTGATCTACAAATCAATTGCTGACAGGTTGCGGCTGCGGCTGAATTCATCGGACTACAACATCGGCAGCCCGCTGCCTGGTGAAAAAGCGCTGGCGCAGGAGTTTGGCGTGGCGCGCATGACCATCCGCAAGGCGCTGGATCTGCTGGTGAGCTGGGGGCTGGTTGAGCGCCGACACGGCAGCGGAACGTTTGTCTCGCGCAAAGACGTTCACCACGAAACCACTAACCTGACCGGGCTGGTGGAGGTGCTGCGTCAGCAGGGAAAAGAGGTGCAGAGCAAGGTGCTGCAGTTCGAAGTGATGCCCGCCCCGCCCGCCATCGCCAGCCAGCTGCGGATCCAGGTGGATGAGCGGATCTACTTTTCACGGCGGGTGCGCTACGTGGACGGAAAGCCGCTGATGCTGGAGGACAGCTTTATGCCGGTGAAGCTGTTCCGCAACCTGTCGCTGGCGCATCTTGAGGGGTCTAAGTTTGATTACATCGAGAAGGAGTGCGGGATCACCATCAGCGGCAACTACGAGAGCCTGACGCCGGTATTGGCAGATAAACAGCTGGCCGGTTATATGAATCTGCCGGAACAGACGCCACTGCTGCGAATTACCTCTCTCTCCTACAGCGACAGCGGCGAGTTCCTCAATTATTCCGTGATGTTCCGAAATACCAGCGATTACCAGGTGGACTACCATCTGCGGCGCATCCACCCGGAAGAGCTGTTAACCCATCCCCCAGAACAGCACCGCCAGTAGCTGCGGGGTGATGATGCGCAGGAACATCACCAGCGGGTAGACGGTGGCATAGGAGAGCGCGGCCGCGCCGCTGGTGGCGTGCAGGTTGTTGGCAAAAGCGAGCGCTGGCGGGTCGGTCATGGAGCCCGCCAGCATGCCGCACAGCGTCAGGTAGTTCATTTTGGCGAACATCCGCGCCAGGATTGCCACCGTCAGCAGCGGGATCGCCGTGATAAAGATGCCGTAGCCGACCCAGCTCATCCCTTCGCCCTTGACCAGGGTATCGACAAAATCCCCGCCGGACTTCAGCCCGACAACCGCCAGGAACAGCACGATGCCCAGCTCGCGCAGCGCCAGGTTAGCGCTCGGCGGCATAAACCAGTAGAGCTTCCCGATACAGCCGATACGCCCGAGGATCAGCGCCATAATCAGCGGCCCGCCCGCCAGGCCGAGCTTGAGCGCCACCGGGAAGCCCGGCACGTACAGCGGAATAGAGCCGAGCAGCACGCCAAGCCCGATGCCGATAAACACCGGCAGCATCTGCACCTGCTGCAGTTTTTGCTGGGCGTTGCCCACCATATCCGCCACGGCATCGATGGACGACGGGCGTCCGACCAGGTTGAGGATATCCCCGAACTGCAGGCTGGCCTCCGGGATGGCAACCAGTTCGACGCCCGCACGGTTGAGGCGGGAGATGACCACGTCGTAGCGCTCTTTTACCTGCAGATCGCGTATTTTCTTGCCCAGAACGTGCTCGTTGGTCACCACAACACGCTCCACGCGCATATCGGTGCCGCGGGTTGAAAGCGAGGTATCCACTTCCTGACCAATCACCAGCCGCGCGTTGTTCAAATCCCCCGGCTGGCCGACCAGGTGCAGCAGGTCACCCTGCTGGATCATCGTGCCGGGCGCAGGCACCATCAGCACGTCGTCGCGCTTAAGGCGGGAGCAGATAATATTGGCGCTGTTCAGGATCGGCACGTCCTGAATCGCCATATTGTTCAGGTTGGGGTTATCGACGCGAATGTTGATGGTTTTGATCGGCATGTGGCCATTGGTGAGCGTGGTTTCGTGATCCTTCGCCTCTTTGTCGACGTTAACGCGAAACAGGACGCGGACCAGCCACATGGAGAGCAGAATGCCGCAAATCCCAAACGGATAGGCCATGGCGTAGCTCATCCCCATCTGGTCAACAATGCCGGGTTCAATGCCCAAATCGCGCAGGATTTGCTGCCCGGCGCCGAGCGCCGGCGTGTTGGTGACCGCCCCGGAGAAAATGCCCAGCACCACGGGCAGCGGGATAGCAAAGATTTTGTGCAGGATTGCGGTGACCAACCCGCCCATCACCACAATGCCGAGGGCAAACAGATTGAGCCGTAGCCCGGAGACGCGCAGGGAAGCGAAAAAGCCCGGCCCTACCTGAATCCCGATGGTGTAGACGAAGAGGATCAGGCCGAACTCCTGAATAAAGTGGAGCATATCGGCGCTGAGAACCAGCCCGAGCTTGTCAGCAAAATGCCCGACAAAAATGCCGCCAAACAGCACCCCGCCAATCCCAAACCCGACGCCACGGATTTTGATATTGCCAATCCATAGCCCTACAACCGCGGCCAGGGCCAACACGCTTACGGTTAACGCGATATCACTCATGATCCACATCCTTGGCATAACCTTAGTTATAACAAGGATTTTCTCAGAGCCGGATGCGGTTGTATGGGCGATGGCGCACAAAAAAGCCCTGCCGGAGCAGGGCTTTGTGCAGTCTGTGAGTAAAGCGGATTAGCTGTTCAACGCCGGCCGCTCGCTAATGGCGATACGCTGCGGTGCGATGGCTTCCGGCACGTTACGGATAAGATCGATATGCAGCAGCCCGTTGGTAAACGTCGCACCGGACACTTCCATATGGTCTGCCAAGGTAAAGCTCAGGCTAAACGGCTGATTAACCAGACCCTGATGCAGCCACCGGGTTTCGGTCTCTTGTTTTTCCGGCGTACCCTTCACGGTCAGGCGCGCGCCTTCGAGCTGGATATCCAGATCTTCCTGGCGGAACCCGGCCAGCGCAAGGGTGATGCGATAGTGGTTATCGTCGCTTTTTTCGATGTTGTACGGCGGAAATGTCTGTTGCTCGGTGGTGCTTTGCAGGGCATTAGCCAGTTTGTCAAAACCAATCCACTGACGCAGCAGGGGGGATAAATCGTAGTTACGCATACTAAATCTCCTTCTGAGAAGCGAGTTCGGCACAGTTTAATTTTGTGCACAGTTGTTCCTGCAAATCCTGATGGATTCGCATATGCTCCCGTTACGGCAAGCAAGTCTGGGTGGGCCGCCCGCGCGACCCGCGTAATTAGTTAATTTCGATACGGCGCGGTTTTTTCTCTTCCGGAATCACGCGTTCCAGTTCGATAAACAGCAGGCCGTTAACCAGGTTCGCGCCTTTAACGTGAATGTTCTCGGCTAACTGGAACTTGCGTTCAAAGTTGCGCTCGGCGATGCCCTGGTAAAGGTAGGTACGTTCTTTCTGCTCGGCCGTATGGGAACCTTTCACCACCAGCAGGTTGTCCTGCGCGGTGATTTCCAGCTCGTTTTCTGCAAAACCGGCGACGGCAATGGCGATGCGGTAGTGGTTTTCGTCAACCAGCTCAACATTGTATGGAGGGTAGCCGTTGCTCTGGCTTTGGTTATTTTCTAAATGGTTAAACAGGCGGTCAAAACCAATTGCAGAACGGTATAGCGGAGAAAGATCGAAGTTACGCATAGATAATACTCCTGAAATCAGCGAGAAATTGTAGCCTTCCACCATGGACAGGCCTTTGCGCCCCCGAGCACCCATCAGGCGTGTTCGTTATCGGGTCACATTCTTAAAATGGGTCTGGAACCGAGCTTTTCAAGACTATTTAGGCGAGATTTTTTTGCACTTTGCTGGTTGTCGCATAGACTCTGGGACAACAGCACAAAGGGTTAAATTGCGATGGCTGCCACAGTGCGGGGTTATCGGGCTATTCATTTCGGATAAGGCTCGCTATAACCCTGAGTTGCAGGTCTATGCAGTGCCATTAACGATGACTGAGTGATGATGAAAAATGTTCTGATAAAGCTGACGACGTTCAGCGGGGTGGTTTTACTTTGCGGGTGTTCGAGCGTGATGTCTCACACCGGCGGTAAAGAAGGAACATATCCGGGGACGCGCGCCAGCGCGGCGATGATCTCCGATGACGATACGAACTGGGGCACCAAATCCCTGGTTATCCTGGATATGCCCTTTACAGCAGTGGCGGATACGCTTCTGCTGCCGTGGGATGTATTCCGTAAAGACGATTCCGTGCGCTCACGGGTAGAGAAAAGCGAGCAGGAAAATCTGGCGACAAACGCCGTTATCCCGCCCGCCGAGATGCCGCCGCGCTAGTCCTTCGCGGTTTCCGTTACCCAAAGCTGACGGAAACCGCCCGTCTCTTGCATCCACGCAATAAAGCGCCCGTCCGGGGAAAACACGACCGCATCAGCAGACGGCGGATTGCCGTGATCGGACGTCAAAAACGTCACTTCTCCAGTCTTCGCGTCACAGCAGGCGATTCGGTTTTCAAGCACAAATCCCAGCATGTTCCCGGAAGGGTGCCAGTTAAACGCAGACTGAATACCGCTCCCGGTGCGCGTCAACTGGCGCGGCTCGCCGCCCTCAGGAGAGATCAGCCACAGCTGCACAATGCCGTTATCATCACGCATCAGAAACGCGATTTGCGTCCCCTGGGGGTTACTGCGCACCCAGTGACGCGGCACGTTCACCAGACCCGGGTAAGCCCTCTGGTGGGTAAAGGTCAGACGACGCTGCTTCACCCCGGCAGGCGGCGCTGGCAGGGTGTCTGGGGTGCCCTGCAGCGGCGCATCGCCCGCTCGTTTCCAGCCCTGCTCGTCTTCTGGCAGGTTAACAATAAACAGTTCAGGCACTTTTTCGCCCTGCGCGGAGAGGGTGTCGCCGATAAACGCCAGCCTGTTGTTGCCCACCCAGCCCTCTTCGTAGGCGCGGTTAATTTCATCGCTGCCCGGCTGCGGGTTGGGCGTTGTGCGGCTGACCAGCACGCTCCAGAAATTGCCTGAATATTCACGTGGATGATTCCCCTGCGGGTTCACCGGGCCAAACGGTGTCGCCACGCCGACGTTGCGTAAATCGAGCTTCGGATCGCGCTCATGTAAAACATGGTCGTTATAGGTAAAGCTGACGAGCAGCCCGTTCGGGCTAAAGACGTGCACGTGGCTGCCGCCGCGCAGCGCGCCTGCGGTATAAGGCGCGGTGATATCCATCGCGTCCAGGTTGCTCACCTGACCGTGATGCACAATCACACCCTGACGATGATGAAAATCGTAGTGCCAGTCAGCATCCGGGTTTTTCGGACCGTGGATAAAGACGTATTTGTCCTGTGCCGGATGAACGGTCACCACGCCGACATGCGCGCCGTCAGTAGCGCGATAAACCACCTCCACCTCGCCCGTAACGACGTTGACCTGCTCAATGGTTTCGCCGGTAAATGACGCGCCTGACGGACGTACGTCGTAGACCAGCCACCGGCTGTCCGGCGTCCAGGTATTGATGTTGGTCAGCTGGTGGTTGCGGGAAGCGAAGGTGATTTGTTTCATGAGGATACCCTGATGCACGGTGAGTGCATCAGGGTAAAACATCCGCAGGGATTAGCCTACTCGTTTCACATCGCCCACCAGCAGGATGTAGGAGAGTGCCCCGATCAGCGCCACGGCAGAGATGTAGACCAGCGCCGGGCCGAAGCCGTAGTCCTGCGCCAGGTAGCCGATGACCAGCGGTACGGTGATCCCGCCCAGTCCGCCGACAAAGTTGAACACACCGCCTGTCAGGCCAATCAGCCGCATCGGCGCGAGGGACGACACCAGCGACCAGGTGATAGAGGCGAAACCGTTACCAAAGAACGCCACCGCCATCAGGGCCATAATCCACACCGGATCGTTGGTGTAGTTGGCACCCATGATGCAGGTTGAGATCAGCAAGCCGCAGATAATCGGCGTTTTACGCGCCACGCCCAGCGAGTACCCTTTTTTCACCAGCTTATCGGCCAGCCAGCCGGAGAGCAGCACGCCGAAAAATGCGGCGAGGAACGGCACGGTGGTCATAAAGCCCGCCTTTAGCGCCGCGATCCCCTTTTCCTGGGTCAGGTAGTTCGGGAACCAGGTGAGGAAGAACCACAGCGTAGAAGTAACCGCGAACTGACCCAGATACACGCCCACCAGCTTACGGTGGAAGACCAGCTTCCAGTCCGCTTTGGTCAGCGGCTGGCGCGCCTCTTTTTTCACCGGCGCATCACCATCCACCAGACCGCCACCGTCGCGGATGTAGTCCAGCTCGGCCCTGGTGATACTTTTGGTCAGACGCGGCGGCTGGTAGACCTTGAACCAGATTAACGACCAGATAATGCCAATCCCGCCGGTGACGATGAACACCCAGTGCCAGCTCAGCAGCTCCTGGATCCAGATCAGCAACGGCGTCAGGAACGCCAGGCCGACAAACTGGCCAGAGGTGTAAAAACCAACGGCGGACGCGCGCTCGTGTTCCGGGAACCAGCTGGTCACCATACGGTTGTTGGTCGGAAACGCGGGCGCTTCGAAAACCCCGGTGATGGCACGCAGGCCAATCAGCGATATCAGCCCGGTGGCGAAGCCCTGGAATAGGGTCGCCACGGACCAGCCTAATATGGCGATAAAGTAGGTCAGACGTGAACCCACGCGGTCAAGAAACCAGCCGCCGGGGATCTGGCATAAGGTATACAACCAGGCAAACGCCGAGAAGACGTAGCCCATTTCCGCTTTGGTGATGCCAAACTCTTCCTGAATATGGGCCGATGCCACGGCAAGGTTGGCGCGGTCGACATAGCAAATGACCACGGTAATAAAGATCATCATCAGCGTCAGGTAGCGGCGACGCCCGATTTTTGTAGCGGTAACTGGAATATCCATCGCAATCTGTCTCCAGATTTTGGGCATAGCGAAGCCGCTCACCATGCCCTGTAATTTACAGAGGGTTATATTTTTGTATGTATGATTTTTGCCCGAAGGCTTACCGGGTCTACGGGATGGCGATTACCATTCCGCTACGCTGCCGTCCTCATGACGCCACAGCGGGTTTCGCCAGTCCGGCGCATTTTTACTCAGCTCAATGACTTTAGCTTCGTCGATGTCCACGCCAAGGCCCGGCTTCGTAAGCGGTTTAAAGAAACCACCTTCCATGCAGAAGTCTTCTTTATTTTTCACAAAATCGAGCAGTTCCGCGCCCTTGTTATAGTGAATCCCCATGCTCTGTTCCTGGAACACCGCATTGCGGGAGACGAAGTCGACGTGCAGGCAGGCCGCCAGCGCGATTGGGCCGAGCGGGCAGTGCGGTGCCAGCGCCACATCGTAAGCTTCTGCCATCCCGGCAATTTTGTAGCATTCGGTGATGCCGCCCGCATGAGAAAGGTCCGGCTGTAGGATCGCTATGCCGCCCGCTTCAAGTACGCGTTTAAACTCGAAGCGCGAGAACATACGTTCACCCGCCGCGATAGGAATGTGGGTCTGTTCAGCCAGCTTCGGATAGTACTCCGCCTGCTCGGCCAGCACCGGCTCTTCGATAAATAGCGGGCGATACGGCTCCAGCTCTTTAATCAGCACTTTGGCCATCGGCGCGCTGACGCGGCCGTGGAAATCCAGGCCAAACTCAATCTCGTTGCCGAAGGCTTCACGAATTTGCGCCACGGTATTGACCGCCCGGTCTACCGCACGCGAATTGTCGATAACGCCCATCTCTTCGCAGCCGTTGAGCTTGAAGGTGTCAAAGCCGATATTGCGCAACTGCGTGATGCCGTCGATCACTTCCGCAGGACGGTCGCCGCCTACCCAGCTGTAGGCTTTAATTTTGTCGCGCACCAGGCCACCCATAAGCTGCCAGACCGGTGCGTTAAGCACTTTACCTTTGATATCCCACAGCGCCTGGTCGATACCGGCGATGGCGCTCATCAGGATCGGACCACCGCGGTAGAAGCCCGCGCGGTACATCACCTGCCACAGGTCGTTAATGCGCGCCGGATCCTGACCAATAAGGTATTCGCCCAGCTCGTGTACTGCCGCTTCAACGGTGCGCGCACGCCCTTCAATCACCGGTTCGCCCCAGCCTACAATCCCTTCATCGGTTTCGATTTTCAGGAACATCCAGCGCGGGGGTAAACGGTACGTGGTGAGTTTGGTTATTTTCATTTCACTGCCTCTCGATACGCTTTCACAAATGCTGCCGCCTGCTGTGCGGTACGTTCCACGGACTGTCCGGCACGATAAAGATCGCTACCCAACCCTGCGCCCACACAGCCAGCGCTCATCCACTGGCCCAGGTTTTCTGGCGTTACGCCGCCCACGGCAAAGACAGGCACGCTGGCGGGCAATACCGCTTTCAACGCCTTGATGTAGTCCGGTCCAAAAGCCGATGACGGGAAAATTTTGAGCGACTGCGCGCCCGCATCAAGGGCAGTAAAGGCTTCCGTGGCGGTGGCGCAGCCCGGGCAGACTGTCATGCCGTAACCCACCGCGCGGCGGATCACCTCAGGCTGAATATTGGGCGTGACGATAAGCCTGCAGCCCATCTTTGCCAGCCGATCGACCTGCTCAGGCTGTAACACGGTGCCTGCGCCAATCAGCGCCTTATCGCCGAAAACCTCCACCACGGTCGGAATGCTTTTTTCCCAGTCGGGCGAGTTGAGCGGGATTTCTACCGCGTCGAATCCGGCGTCGATAACCGCGCCGACGTGGTCTAACGCCTCATTGGGCGTGATGCCGCGCAAAATCGCGATAAGGGGAAGATCAGTTTGCCACTGCATGAGCGATGCTCCTTATTCCTGCCTGAAATGCCGTGTCGCCGGATACCGTCGAAACATCACGCCCAACGGCGCGAAATGCCTGTTCGTAGCGCGACGTTAGCGATGCGCCTGCGACAATCGTAATGGCCTGTTCGTGCGCGATGAACTCACGCATGCTGGCGACCTCTGCGCCAATCAGCAGGCCGGAGAGAAACTCGCTGACCTGCTCGCGCGGGAGAAGTCCCAGCACGTGCGAGGCGCGAACCTCAAAAAGCTGCGGCAACACATCAGGGGAGGCGATCCCACGTTCAAGCCCGGCGGCAAACGCCTCTGACGAGGATTCCTGCTCAGGTAAACCGGCCCCGACCAGCGAATGGTTGAGCAGCAAATGGTGCAGCTCGCCGGTCATTACGGTGCGAAAATCGTGGATTTGCTCAGCGTCAGCCTGGACCCACTTACAGTGCGTGCCGGGCATGACGTAGACAGAAGAAGGAGAGAGAGCGCGCGCGCCAAGCAGCTGTGTCTCTTCGCCGCGCATCACGTTGTGGTTATCGTCGCGAGAGACGCTCAAACCGGGAATAATCCAGATATTGTCGCCAACAGACGTTAACTGCTCGCCAATAGCGGAGAAATGGACGGGAACCGGCAGATAAGGTGCAATTTTCCAGCCTACGTTACTGCCCACCATTCCCGCCATTACCACCGGCGTGGCGCTGTCGCGCCAGTTTTGTGTGACCTCTGCTAACACCGCCTCGGGGGATTTACCGTTCAGGCGCGTCACGCCTGCTTCTGATTGCCTGCTCTCCAGGCACTGCTCGCCCTGATAGAGCCAGGCGCGCAGATTGGTCGATCCCCAGTCAATTGCGATGTAGCGAGATGTCATGTGATTTCCTTCAGCCTTCGTGTCGAGCTAGCAATCATGGTAAGCGCCGCCTGCTCTGCCGCATCGCCGTCCTGATGCCGTATCGCATCGAACAGCGCTTTATGTTCCTGGAGCGTTTTTGGCATATTGGCCTCATCACCCATCCAGGTACGTTCAAATACCGCTCGCTGTAGCGAGCTGATCGCCACGCTAAGCTGCTGTAATACCGGGTTATGCACCGACTGCAGCACCGCTTCGTGGTAGCGAATGTCCGCCTCGTTGAACGCCTCCCGGTTCTGGTTATTGGCGATCATGTCGTTTAAAGCCGATTCAATCTGGGCCAAATCACCGGAGGTCGCGCGTTCCGCCGCCCAGCGCGCAATTGCTGGCTCCACCAGGTTTCGAACTTCACTCATCGCGCCGATAAGCCGCGGGTCGTAGTCGTTTTCCAGCACCCACTGCAGCACGTCGGTATCGAGGTAGTTCCACTGGTTGCGCGGAGCAACAAACGCGCCGCGATAGCGCTTCATTTCAATCAGCCGCTTCGCCATCAGCGAGCGGAACACTTCCCGGATGATGTTGCGCGAGGTTTCAAACTCCTCGCACAGTTCAGCCTCTGCGGGGAGCGGCGAACCGGGAACGTATTTACCGCCCACAATCTGGGTGCCCAGCGTAATAACGATGCGATCGGTTTTATTGAGAGTCATGGAGAGTCCTTGTGCTCTGTATGTCCATCACTACTTTACCGCGACCGCTGAATTTCGCCTCACTTTTGCAGTACAAACGTGAGGCCATTCGTCTTTTCCGTGGTGACAATGTAGTACAATCAGTTAATGTTGTACTACAATCAAGATCACAAAAAGAACAATTCGATAAATACAGGGCAAAAAAAAGCCCCGGTTGATAACCGGGGCTGATGATTAAAAATAAGCGTTACTGCAGCACAAACTTCTCGATCGCGTAGGCAACGCCGTCTTCGAGGTTGGATTTGGTGACGAAATTAGCCACCTCTTTCACCGACGGAATGGCGTTATCCATTGCCACGCCAACGCCCGCGAATTCAATCATCGCGATGTCGTTTTCCTGGTCGCCGAGCGCCATGATTTCTTCCTGCTTAATCCCTAACGCATCAGCAAGCGATTTCACGCCGGTGCCCTTATTGACGCGTTTATCGAGGATTTCGAGGAAGTACGGCGCACTTTTCAGCACGGTGTACTTCTCTTTTACCTCCGCCGGAATGCGCGCGATGGCTTTATCCAGGATCTCCGGCTCGTCGATCATCATCACCTTCAGGAACTGCGTCGCCGGATCCATTTTCTCGGCTTCACAGAACACCAGCGGAATGGTCGCAACGTAGGATTCATGCACCGTGTAGTAGCTGATATCGCGGTTGGCGGTGTAGAGCGTATTGCGATCGAGCGCGTGGAAGTGGGAGCCCACTTCACGGGACAGTTTTTCGAGGAACAGGTAGTCATCATAGCTCAGCGCAGTTTGCGCAACCGTGCTGCCGTCTGCGGCTTTCTGCACCAGCGCGCCGTTATAGGTGATGCAGTAATCGCCCGGCTGATTCATGTGCAGCTCTTTCAGGTAGCTGTGTACGCCCGCATACGGACGCCCCGTGGTCAGAACCACATTCACGCCCTTCGCTCGTGCGGCGGCGATCGCGTTTTTAACGGCAGGAGAGATAGTGTGGTCTGGCAGCAGCAGCGTGCCGTCCATATCGATTGCAATGAGTTTGATAGCCATGAGTTCCCCGGGATAAATGAGTGCTGCCTCATGCTAACGCGATTAAGCACACAAAAATAGAGCTACATTGCGCAACAGAAACACCCCTTTTACGCTTAACCCGGGGAACGACGACTTACTCGCGGGTGAGAACAATTTTACCGAATGCGCCGCGATCCAGATGTTCAAGGGCCTGTTCAAGCTCGTTAAAACGGTAGCGATGCTCAATCACCGGCTTCAGTCCCGTGACGTCAACAGCGCGGACGAAATCCTCCAGCGCCCGGCGGTGTCCCACGCCAATCCCCTGAATGACGGGGGATTTCAGCAGCAGCTCACCAGCAGGCAGCGAAATGTCAGTCCCGGCCAGCACGCCAATGACGGAGATACGCCCGTGAACGGCAACGGCACGCAGGGAGTGCTTCAGGTTTTCCCCTCCTACGGTTTCGATAATATGGTCGATGCCGCGATCCTGAGTCAGCGCCAATGCCTCTTCAGCCCAGCCGCCCTTCAGGCGGTTGATGCCCTGGCTGGCGCCCAGCGTTTTGGCGAGCGCCAGTTTTTCATCGCTCCCCGAGGTGACAAACACCTCCGCTCCGTGCGCTTTTGCAATTTGCAGGGCGAAAATCGCCACGCCGCCCGTCCCCTGTACCAGCACCGATTGCCCGGCGCGGAGCTGACCCCGCTCCACCAGCGCGAACCAGGCGGTAAGCCCTGCGCAGGGTAACGTGCTGGCCTCTGCGTCATCCAGGCTTTCCGGGGAGGCTACCAGCGCGTTTTCTTTTACAACCACATATTCGGCCAGCATGCCCTGGAAATAGCCGCCGGACGTTTTGTAGGGCAAATCACGCGCGTCTGCCTGCGGCTTGCCGTCGATCCACTCCGGGAAGAAGGTTGAGATGACGCGGGCACCGGGCTGGAAACGCGTGACGCCTTCACCAACGCTGTCTACGACGCCCGCCATGTCAGACGCCGGGGTGAACGGGAAGGAAAGCGGAATCGGCATCGTGCCTTCGATGACCATTTTATCGCGATAGTTGAGCGCAACGGCATTTACCCGTACGCGAACCTCACCCGGGCCTGGCTGTGGAACCGATTCACGAATGAGTTTGAGATTCTCGCGCCCGAGGGCGTTCATTGACCAGCGCTGCATTGTCTCTGTCATTTTTTCCTCCTGCCATCAGATAAGCTTCAGTAATGACAGTCTACCGTTGACTCCTCGTCACCAGTGGCGATAAGTTTTCTCTTCATTGACGCCTGAATGGATACAAACCGTGACCGATACGCTGAAAGATATTCCTGTTTTTGTCGCTGCCGTGGAGGCAGGAAGCTTTGCGCAGGCCGCAGTTCGCCTGCACCTGTCGCGCTCTGCGGTGGGTAAAAGCATTGCTCGACTTGAGGAACGTCTGGGAGTGCGGCTGTTTCAGCGCACCACCCGCAGCCAGCGGCTCACTGATAACGGCGCCCTGTTCTACGAGCGCTGCCTGCGCGCGCTGGAGGAGATCAGGAGCGCGGAATCCCTGCTGGAAACGGGGAAACATCAGATCAACGGTCGGCTTCGTGTTGCCATGCCGGTGCTGTTTGGACGGCAGTGCGTCGCGCCGCTGCTGATTGAACTGGCGCAGGAACAGCCTGGGCTTGAGCTTGAAATGTCGTTCAGCGACCGCGTGGTGGATCTGGTCGAGGAAGGCTTCGATATGGCGGTACGTAACGGCACGCTGCAGGACAGCAGCGTGCTGGTGGCCAGAAAGCTGGGAGAACACCGCATGGTCCTGTGCGCCTCGCCCGACTATCTGCAAAAAAGAGGTCATCCAGGCGCTGTGGATGATTTATCCCGGCACGCGGCCATTAACTATCTGCGCGCAGGCCGCGTGCTATCCTGGCAGCTTATGGACAGCGACGGAACGCCGCGCACGTTTACGCCGCGGTCATCACTCAATATGGATGATTTGCAGGCCATCTGCGACGCGGCGGTGACCGGGCACGGCATTGCCTGGCTCCCCTGCTGGATGGCCATCAAAGAAATTCATCAGGGAAAGCTTGTCCCGCTCTTTAAGCAGGCGCCGGATGTCCATTTTGACGTCCATGCCGTCTGGCAACAGACGCCGTACCTGCCCCTGAGGGTAAGAATGGCCATAGATGCGCTGGCGAGCCGTTTACCGGCGGCGATGTCGCTGGACATTCCTGCGCCCATAAAAAAGCCGCGCTAAAAGCGCGGCCAGTTTTCATGCGGGATAGCGACTGTTAAATATCGATATTCGCCGCTTTCAGTGCGTTCTCTTCAATGAACGCACGACGTGGTTCTACCGCATCGCCCATTAGGGTCGTGAACAGCTGATCCGCAGCAATCGCGTCTTTAACGGTGACGCGCAGCATGCGACGGCTTTCCGGATCCATGGTGGTTTCCCACAGCTGATCCGGGTTCATTTCGCCCAGACCTTTATAACGCTGGATAGACAGACCGCGACGGGATTCTTTCACCAGCCAGTCCAGCGCCTGCTCGAAGCTTGCTACCGGCTGACGACGCTCGCCACGTTCGATAAACGCATCTTCTTCGATCAGGCCGCGCAGCTTCTCGCCGAGGGTGCAGATACGGCGGTATTCCGGGCCGGTCACGAATTCGTGCTCCAGCGGGTAGTCGGTGTCGACGCCGTGAGTACGCACGCGAACAATCGGCTCAAACTGCTGTGCCGCATTCTGCTGAACGTCGAACTTCCACTGGCTGCCGTGCTGCTCTTTCTCGTTCAGCTCGCTCACCAGGGTATTCACCCAGCGGGTCACGGCCTGCTCGTTGCTCAGATCGGCTTCGGTCAGGGTTGGCTGATAGACCAGCTCCTTCAGCAGCGCTTTTGGATAGCGGCGTTCCATACGGCCAATCATTTTCTGCGTGGCGTTGAACTCGGAGACCAGACGCTCCAGCGGCTCGCCTGCCAGTGCCGGCGCGCTGGAGTTCGCGTGCAGGGTCGCGCCATCAAGGGCGATCGCGATTTGGTATTGATCCATCGCGTCGTCATCTTTGATGTACTGTTCCTGCTTGCCTTTCTTCACCTTGTACAGCGGCGGCTGGGCAATGTAGACGTGGCCGCGCTCAACGATTTCAGGCATCTGACGATAGAAGAAGGTCAACAGCAGCGTACGGATGTGCGAGCCGTCGACGTCCGCATCGGTCATGATGATGATGCTGTGATAGCGCAGCTTGTCCGGGTTGTACTCGTCGCGGCCAATGCCGCAGCCGAGCGCGGTGATGAGCGTCGCCACTTCCTGAGAAGAGAGCATCTTGTCGAAGCGCGCTTTCTCAACGTTGAGGATTTTACCCTTCAGCGGCAGGATCGCCTGGTTCTTACGGTTACGGCCCTGCTTCGCAGAACCGCCCGCGGAGTCCCCTTCCACAAGGTACAGTTCAGACAGCGCCGGGTCACGTTCCTGACAGTCAGCCAGCTTGCCCGGCAGGCCTGCCAGGTCCAGTGCGCCTTTACGACGGGTCATTTCACGGGCTTTACGCGCCGCTTCACGGGCACGTGCCGCATCGATAATTTTGCCCACCACGATTTTCGCATCGTTCGGGTTTTCCAGCAGGTATTCGCTCAGCAGTTCGTTCATCTGCTGCTCAACCGCAGATTTCACCTCAGAAGAAACCAGCTTGTCTTTGGTCTGTGAGGAGAACTTCGGATCCGGCACCTTCACGGAAACCACGGCAATCAGGCCTTCACGGGCATCGTCACCGGTGGCGCTGACTTTCGCTTTTTTGCTGTAGCCTTCTTTGTCCATGTAGGCGTTCAGGGTACGGGTCATCGCCGCGCGGAAGCCCGCAAGGTGAGTACCGCCGTCGCGCTGTGGAATGTTGTTGGTGAAGCAGTAGATGTTTTCCTGGAAACCGTCGTTCCACTGCAGCGCCACTTCCACGCCAATACCGTCTTTTTCGGTGGAGAAATAGAAGATATTCGGGTGAATTGGCGTTTTGTTCTTGTTCAGATACTCAACAAACGCCTTGATACCGCCTTCGTAGTGGAAGTGGTCTTCTTTGTTGTCGCGTTTGTCGCGCAGGCGAATAGAGACGCCGGAGTTCAGGAACGACAGTTCACGCAGGCGCTTCGCCAGGATGTCGTACTCGAATTCAGTGACGTTGGTGAAGGTTTCAAGGCTCGGCCAGAAACGCACCATGGTACCGGTTTTATCGGTATCACCGGTAACGGCCAGCGGGGCTTCAGGCACGCCGTGCTGATAGATCTGACGGTGAATTTTGCCTTCGCGCTGAATAACCAGCTCCAGCTTTTGCGACAGGGCGTTTACTACGGAAACGCCTACGCCGTGCAGGCCGCCGGAAACCTTATAGGAGTTATCGTCGAACTTACCGCCTGCGTGCAGTACGGTCATGATCACTTCCGCAGCAGAGACGCCCTCTTCCGGGTGAATACCGGTTGGGATGCCACGGCCGTCATCGGTAACGGACACAGAGTTATCCGCATGGATGGTGACCACGATGTCTTTACAGTGACCCGCGAGCGCTTCGTCGATAGCGTTATCTACCACCTCGAATACCATGTGGTGCAGACCGGTGCCGTCATCCGTGTCGCCGATATACATACCCGGGCGCTTACGCACCGCATCCAGCCCTTTCAGGACTTTGATACTGGAGGAGTCATAAGAATTCGACATCAACGTTTCTCGCTCATTTCAACTTGGGTTAATCCGTTATTTTACCCTTTTCCACGGTAAACATCTTCGAATTTTCGTCCGACATGTCCATAACGTGTTCAGCGCTAATGGCGCTGACGAAAACCTGCGACTGCGTGGCTTTTAAGCGGCTGGCAAGCAGCCCGCGCCGCGCGTCGTCAAGTTCCGAGGCAAAATCATCTATCAGGTACAGGCAGCGTCGTCCGCTCTCGCGGGTGAGGAACTCCCCCTGCGCCAGGCGTAGCGCGCACATCAGGAGCTTGAGCTGCCCGCGCGACAGCGTGTCTTCCACTGGCGCACCGTCGGCACGAATGCGGAAATCCGCCTTGTGCGGGCCGTGCGCGGTGTAGGTCAACATCCGGTCGCGCTCGAAGCTTCTCTCTAACACCTCGGCATAATCCGTCTCTTTCTCCCAGCCACGCTGGAAGGAGAAGGTGAGAGAGAACTCGGGTAAAAACTGTTTGCAGGTGTCGGCCATATCTTCGGCGATACCCGCGCTGTATTCGGCACGCCAGCGGCTTATCTGTTCCGCAAGAGGGATGAGTTCCATGTCCCACGGACGCAGCTGGGCGTAGCGCGTGACCTGGCGCAACGCGGCGTTACGCTGTTTAAGCAAACGCTTCAGGTTGCTCCAGGCGTTAAAGAAACCGGCTTCATTGTGAAAGCATCCCCAGTCGAGGAACGCTCTTCTGTATTTGGGGCCGCCGTTGAGTAAAGTAAACCCCTCGGGCGTAATCAGCTGCATTGGCATCAGCAGCGCCAGCTCCGCCACCTTATGGCCGTCGGTGCCGTCGATGCGCACCTTGCTATCGCCCTGCTTGTCTTTGGTCAGGCCGATGGCGGTTTCCCGCTCTGCGCCCTGCAAACGCCCGTGCAGAACAAAGGATTCCTGCTCGTGGCGAATGACGCGACCAATCTGCAAACTGCGAAACGCCCGGCCGTGGCCGAGCGTATAGATGGCTTCCAGCACGCTGGTTTTGCCGCTGCCGTTCGCGCCAACCAGAAAGTTAAAGCCGGGGGATAATGCGAGATCCGCGCTTTCGATATTGCGAAAGTCGCGGATCAACAGACGGGTGAGCGACATTACAGTCTCATTGGCATGACAACATAAGCCGCGCTTTGGCTGGCCGCATCTTCAATCTGTACGCTCGAAACGGAGTCGGTCAGCAGAATGCGCACATTCTCGCATTTCAGTGCATTGAGCACATCCAGCACGTAGCTGACGTTGAAGCCGATTTCCATCTCAGCCCCGGCGTAGGTGACGTCCAGAATCTCTTCTGCCTCTTCCTGCTCCGGGTTGTTGGCGGTGATTTTGATCTGGTTTTCACTCACGTACAGGCGTACGCCGCGGAATTTCTCGTTCGAGAGAATGGCCGCGCGGGCAAACGCCTGCTTGAGGCTATCGCAGCCCGCTTCCAGCGTTTTGTCCGGGTTCTTCGGCAATACGCGGCGATAATCCGGGAAACGGCCATCAACCAGCTTCGAAGTGAAGACAAAATCGCCCACGTGGGCACGGATGTTATTGCTGCCAATCTGCACCCGCAGCGGCGTGTCACCGCCGTCGAGCATACGCATCAGTTCAATCACGCCTTTACGCGGCACGATCACCGAATGGTTCGGCAGTGAGTCGCCAATCGGCATGGAACAGACCGCCAGACGGTGGCCGTCTGTGGCCACGGTACGCAGCTCTTCACCTTCGGTTTCGAACAGCATGCCGTTTAAGTAGTAACGAACGTCCTGATGCGCCATGGAGAACTGCGTGGCTTCAATCAGACGCTTCATCGTCGCCTGCGGAAGAGTGAATTCTACTTCACTCTGCCAGTCGTCCAGGTTCGGGAAGTCCGCAGCGGGCAGCGTGGAGAGCGAGAAACGGCTGCGGCCAGAGCGCACCAGCATGCGGTCGCCTTCCAGCTGCACGGCGATTTCAGCGCCTTCCGGCAACCCGCGGCAAATATCAAAGAATTTACGTGCCGGAACCGTGGTCGCGCCCGCGTCGTGCGGCTGCGTCAACGTAACGCGCGCGATCATTTCCATTTCCAGATCTGTACCGGTCAGCGACAGCGTACCGTCCGCGACCTGAAGCAGCAGGTTTCCGAGAATAGGCAGCGTTGGGCGGCCGCCTAATGGGCCACTCACCTGTTGCAGCGGTTTTAATAAATGTTCACGTTCAACGGTAAATTTCATAGCGTCACGATGATAATGTTCTGATTAGATTGGAAAAATCTTCTTTTATGTCGTGGCTTTCTTCGCGTAACTGCTCAATCTTGCGACACGCGTGCAGCACGGTCGTATGGTCACGGCCACCAAACGCATCCCCGATTTCCGGCAGACTGTGGTTGGTTAACTCCTTTGCCAGCGCCATCGCCATCTGACGCGGACGCGCCACCGAGCGGGAACGACGTTTAGACAGTAAATCTGCCACTTTGATCTTGTAGTACTCAGCCACCGTCTTTTGAATATTGTCGATGGTGACCAGTTTTTCCTGCAATGCCAACAAATCGCGCAGCGCTTCACGCACAAAATCGATGGTGATCGCACGACCGGTGAAGTTGGCATTGGCGATAACGCGGTTCAGCGCCCCTTCCAGCTCACGCACGTTGGAGCGCAGGCGCTTGGCGATGAAGAACGCCACTTCACCCGGCAGGCGTATGTCGTTCTCATCGGCTTTCTTCATCAGGATCGCGACGCGGGTTTCCAGCTCCGGTGGCTCGATCGCCACGGTGAGGCCCCAGCCGAAGCGGGATTTGAGACGATCTTCAACACCGTTGATCTCTTTAGGATAACGATCCGAGGTCAAAATGATCTGCTGATTGCCTTCCAGCAGGGCGTTGAAGGTGTGGAAAAATTCTTCCTGCGATCGTTCTTTATTGGCAAAGAACTGGATGTCATCGATCAGCAGCGCGTCAACGGAACGGTAGTAGCGTTTAAACTCTTCGATCGCATTGTTTTGCAGGGCTTTTACCATGTCCTGAACGAAGCGCTCGGAGTGCATATACACCACTTTCGCGTTGGGCTTGCGCGCCATAATGCCGTTACCCACCGCATGCAGCAGGTGGGTTTTACCGAGACCCGTGCCGCCATACAGGAACAGCGGGTTGTAAGCACCGCCGGGGTTATCGGCAACCTGACGGGCTGCCGCGCGCGCCAGCTGGTTCGACTTACCTTCAACGAAGTTATCGAACGTGTGTTTCACGTTAACGTTAGAGCGGTAGGTTGGCTCTGCGGGGGCAGGGACGTTATCCCAGCCCTGACGAGCGGGTGCAACGCGAGGCGCCGGAGCCGGAACAGCCTGAGCGGGCGCGGCTACATTTACGGTTTCACGAACGGTTTGGGTGACCGGCTTTGTGCCCACTTCAAAACGCAGCTGTGGGACATCTGACCCGCAAAAATCGTTCAGCAGGCCATTGATGTTATTAAGGTACTTGTCTCTTACCCAATCGAGCACAAAACGGTTTGGCGCATACAAAGCCAGCGTGTTATCGCTCAGCTCCGCCTGCAACGGGCGGATCCACATACTGAATTCTGTGGCTGGTAACTCATCCTGCAATCGGGCAAGACACTGCTGCCAAAGCGAAAGTGACACGGCGGACTCCACTCGAACAATAAAAGAAAACTATTGAATATTCATGATTGTTGGCGCACATCGACATGACCCTGTGTAAAGGGGGACGTGCGAATTGCTATCTGCAATTTATCCTGACCAGGATCCTGGGATCCCGATCGGGACCGCGGATCATAGCGTAAACTGAGCCAGAGATCTTCTGTTTCTCACAGATTCTTCCCGATTTATCCACAGGAAGATCCGAAACCGGGTAAGTGTAAACGATCCTGGCGCGAGTGCCCCGCGATTTAGCCCGCATATTGGAAAATTTAATGAGCAGCGACAATTTATTGCTTAAATGATCTAACGAAGATCCGGGACGATCCTTGCGCTTTGTTGGCGAGGCCGTATAATCCTCGACCCGGCGCGTGATGCTCATCTTCCTGCGTCGTCCGTTGCTCATTTTCCACGCGAAATCGTGCGGAAATACGCGGGAAATAAGGAAAGAGAATTGACTCCGGAGTGTACAATTATTACAATCCGGCCTCTTTAATCACCCACGGCTTCGGCGTCCGTCATTCGAAACTCGGTCGGGCATCCGCAAAAGTCATGAATTTTTTCAAGTTTAGGTAGAAATCGCCATGAAACGCACTTTTCAACCGTCTGTACTGAAGCGCAACCGTTCTCACGGCTTCCGTGCTCGTATGGCTACTAAAAATGGTCGTCAGGTTCTGGCACGTCGTCGTGCTAAAGGCCGCGCTCGTCTGACCGTTTCCAAGTAATAAAGCTAACCCCTGAGTGGTTAAGCTAGCATTTCCCAGGGAGTTACGTTTGTTAACTCCCACTCATTTCACTTTCGTCTTCCAGCAGCCACAACGGGCTGGCACGCCGCAAATCACCATCCTCGGCCGCCAAAATTCGCTGGGGCATCCCCGCATCGGTCTCACAGTCGCTAAGAAAAACGTTAAGCGTGCGCATGAACGCAACCGGATTAAACGTCTGACGCGTGAAAGCTTCCGTTTACGTCAGCACGAACTGCCTTCTATGGATTTCGTGGTGGTGGCTAAAAAGGGGGTTGCCGACCTCGATAACCGTGCTCTCTCGGAAGCGTTGGAAAAATTATGGCGCCGCCACTGTCGCCTGGCTCACGGGTCCTGATAGCCCTCATTCGGGTCTATCAACGCCTGATTAGTCCGCTACTCGGGCCGCACTGCCGTTTCACACCAACATGCTCAAGCTACGGAATTGAGGCATTGCGCAGGTTTGGAGTGATAAAAGGCAGTTGGTTGACGGTGAAACGCGTATTAAAATGCCACCCTTTACACCCCGGTGGAGACGACCCCGTCCCCCCAGGACCTTTTGATACCAGAGAACACTAACGATGGATTCGCAACGCAATCTTCTTATCATCGCTTTGTTGTTCGTGTCTTTCATGATCTGGCAGGCATGGGAGCAGGATAAAAATCCTCAACCCCAGCAACAGACCACGCAGACCACGACCACCGCAGCGGGTAGCGCCGCCGACCAGGGCGTACCGGCCAGTGGCCAGGGGAAACAGATTACGGTTAAGACCGATGTGCTTGAGCTGACTATCAACACCCGTGGTGGTGATGTTGAGCAGGCGCTGCTGTTGACCTACCCGAAAGAGCTGAAGTCTAACGAACCGTTCCAGTTACTGGAAACCACACCGGAGTTCCTGTATCAGGCGCAGAGCGGCCTGACCGGTCGTGATGGCCCGGACAACCCGGCTAACGGTGCGCGTCCACTGTATAACGTCGAGAACGACACCTTTGTACTGGCTGATGGCCAGAACGAACTCGTTATCCCGATGACCTACACCGACGCGGCAGGCAACACCTTCACCAAAACCTTCACCCTGAAACGCGGTGAGTATGCGGTGAACGTGGGCTACAGCGTACAGAACGCCGGTGCGAAACCGCTGGAACTGTCTACCTTCGGTCAGCTGAAGCAGTCCATCAATCTGCCGTCACACCGTGACACCGGAAGCAGCAACTTTGCGCTGCATACCTTCCGTGGCGCGGCGTACTCCACGCCTGACGCGAAGTACGAGAAATACAAATTCGACACCATTGCCGATAACGAAAACCTGAACGTCAGCTCCAAAGGCGGTTGGGTGGCCATGCTGCAGCAGTATTTCGCGACCGCGTGGATCCCGAATAACGACGGTACGAATAACTTCTACACCGCGAACCTGGGCAACGGTATTGCAGCCATCGGCTACAAATCACAGCCTGTTCTGGTTCAGCCGGGTCAAACCGGTAAGCTGGCAAGCACCCTGTGGGTCGGCCCGGAAATTCAGGACAAAATGGCTGCCGTCGCGCCTCACCTGGATCTGACCGTTGATTACGGCTGGTTGTGGTTCATCTCTCAGCCGCTGTTTAAGCTGCTGAAGTTCATCCACAGCTTCCTGGGTAACTGGGGCTTCTCCATCATCGTTATCACCTTCATCGTTCGTGGCATCATGTACCCGCTGACCAAAGCGCAGTACACCTCCATGGCGAAGATGCGCATGCTGCAGCCGAAGATTCAGGCGATGCGTGAGCGTCTGGGCGATGATAAACAGCGTCAGAGCCAGGAAATGATGGCCCTGTATAAGGCAGAGAAAGTGAACCCACTGGGTGGTTGCTTCCCGCTGCTGATTCAGATGCCAATCTTCCTTGCGTTGTACTACATGCTGATGGGTTCCGTTGAGCTGCGCCACGCGCCGTTCGCCCTGTGGATCCATGACCTGTCCGCACAGGACCCGTACTACATCCTGCCGATCCTGATGGGCGTGACGATGTTCTTCATCCAGAAGATGTCGCCAACCACCGTGACCGACCCGATGCAGCAGAAGATCATGACCTTTATGCCGGTCATCTTCACCGTGTTCTTCCTGTGGTTCCCGTCAGGTCTGGTGCTGTACTATATCGTCAGCAACCTGGTGACCATCATCCAGCAGCAGCTGATTTACCGTGGTCTGGAAAAACGTGGCCTGCATAGCCGCGAAAAGAAAAAGTCCTGATTCGGTAAGATAACGCTAAAATAAGGGCGGTCGATTGACCGCCTTTTTTATTTGTATTGAACGAGACCAACCATGAGCCATAACGACACTATCGTCGCCCAGGCAACCCCACCGGGACGCGGTGGTGTAGGCATTCTGCGTATCTCCGGCCTGAAGGCGCGCGAGGTGGCCGAAGCGGTGCTGGGTAAACTGCCAAAGCCGCGCTACGCTGATTACCTGCCGTTTAAAGATGCCGACGGCACGCCGCTGGACCAGGGCATTGCGCTGTGGTTCCCCGGCCCGAACTCCTTTACCGGAGAAGACGTGCTGGAACTTCAGGGCCACGGCGGCCCGGTTATCCTCGACCTGCTGTTAAAACGTATCCTGACCCTGCCGGGCCTGCGCATTGCGAAGCCGGGCGAGTTCTCCGAACGTGCCTTCCTCAACGACAAGCTCGACCTGGCGCAGGCGGAGGCTATTGCTGACCTGATCGATGCCAGTTCTGAACAGGCGGCCCGCTCCGCCCTTAACTCGCTGCAGGGGGCATTCTCCGCGCGTGTGAATCACCTTGTGGAAGCACTTACTCACCTGCGAATCTATGTCGAAGCGGCTATCGACTTCCCGGACGAGGAAATCGACTTCCTCTCTGACGGTAAAATCGAAGCACAGCTGAACCAGGTGATGAGCGATCTGGATGCCGTCCGCGCCGAAGCGCGTCAGGGCAGCCTGCTGCGTGAAGGGATGAAGGTCGTCATTGCTGGTCGCCCTAACGCCGGGAAATCGAGCCTGCTGAACGCCCTGGCGGGCCGTGAAGCGGCGATCGTCACCGACATAGCCGGGACCACCCGCGACGTGCTGCGCGAGCATATCCACATCGACGGGATGCCGCTGCACATTATCGATACCGCGGGTCTGCGCGATGCCAGCGACGAGGTTGAGCGCATCGGTATCGAGCGCGCCTGGCAGGAGATTGAGCAGGCCGACCGCGTGCTGTTTATGGTGGACGGCACCACGACCGACGCCGTTGACCCAGCGGAGATCTGGCCGGACTTTATCGCCCGTCTGCCGGCCAAACTGCCAATCACCGTAGTGCGCAACAAGGCAGACGTGACCGGCGAAACGCTGGGCATCACCGATGTGAATGGTCACTCACTTATTCGCCTGTCGGCGCGGACGGGTGAAGGCGTGGACGACCTGCGTAATCATCTCAAGCAGAGCATGGGCTTTGACACCAGCATGGAAGGTGGCTTCCTGGCGCGTCGCCGTCACCTGCAGGCGCTGGAAGAGGCGGCACGCCATCTTGACCAGGGCAAAGCGCAGCTGATTGGTGCGTGGGCGGGTGAACTGCTGGCGGAAGAGCTGCGTCTGGCGCAGCAGAATCTAAGCGAGATCACCGGGGAGTTTACGTCGGACGATCTGCTGGGACGGATCTTTTCGAGCTTCTGTATCGGTAAATAGTTTCCGCTAATTGATGGTGATTTCCTCTCAGGAAATCACCATTGTCCAAATGGCAACTCGCCTAAACCCTTTTCACCCCCTATTCTGCATGCCTGCATTTATGGGGGGTTTATGGCGCGTTTTCTGTTTTGTAGTTTCGCATTAGTTCTGCTTTATCCGTCGGGTATTGATATGTATCTGGTGGGATTACCGCACATCGCCCGCGATCTGGGTGCCAGCGAAGCGCAGCTGCATATCGCGTTTTCGGCCTACCTCGCAGGAATGGCGTCGTCGATGGTCTTTGCCGGGAAGATCGCGGATAAGGCTGGCCGTCAGCCCGTCGCAATTACCGGAGCCATCATCTTTGTCCTGGCCTCTCTTCTCTGCTCACAGGCACAGAACAGCTCCTTGTTCCTGGCAGGAAGGTTCATCCAGGGCATTGGTGCCGGCGGCTGTTACGTGGTGGCGTTTGCTATTTTGCGCGACACCTTAAGCGCCCAGCGCCGTGCTAAAGTGCTCTCCATGCTGAACGGGATAACCTGCATCATTCCGGTCCTGGCACCGGTTGTAGGCTATCTGATCATGCTGAAATTCCCGTGGCAGAGCCTGTTCTGGACCATGGCTGCAATGGGCGCCCTGGTCTTTATGCTGTCGATCGCCGTACTGAAAGAGACCCACCCGGGCTCGCAGAACACCGGCCATACCGCGACCATTCATCCGGCAGAGAAACTTCTCAATCGCTTTTTCCTCAGCCGTCTGGCCGTAACCACGTTAAGCGTGGCGGTGATCCTGACGTATGTAAACGTTTCCCCGGTGTTGCTGATGGAGACCATGGGTTTCGATCGCGGTGAGTATTCAACGGTGATGGCATTAACCGCTATGGTCAGTATGGCAGTATCTTTCTCCACCCCGTTTGCGCTGAATATCTTCCGCCAGCGCACGCTGATGCTGACCTCGCAGGTACTGTTTCTCGCCGCAGGTGTGGTTCTGGCAACCACCAGTTCGCATGCGCTGATGCTGGCGGGCATTACCCTCATCTGTGCCGGGTTCTCGGTTGGCTTTGGCGTGGCGATGAGTCAGGCGCTCGGCCCGTTCTCGCTGCGGGCAGGCGTGGCAAGCTCGGTCCTGGGGATCGCGCAGGTCTGCGGTTCGTCTCTGTGGATATGGCTGGCGGCGGTCATCGGACTTAACGCGCTCAATATGCTGATCGGGATTCTGATTGGCTGTAGCATAGTCTGCATCACCTTACTTATGGTCATCCAGCCCGCGGCACAGTATGAAGAAGCCCATCAGCAGTCTCGATCTTAACCTGTTGCTTTGCCTGCAGCTTTTGCTGCAGGAGCGCAGCGTCACCAAAGCCGCAAAGCGGATGAACGTGACGCCGTCGGCGGTGAGTAAATCGCTGGCCAGGCTGCGCGACTGGTTTGACGACCCGCTGTTTGTCAAAACGCCGTTAGGGCTGCTGCCTACGCCGCTGACGGTCAGCCTGGAGCAGGATTTGGCCGACTGGATGCAGATCGGCAACCAGATCCTCGATAAATCTCACCATGATTCGCCAGGCGGGCTGACGTTTGTGCTGGCCGCCGAAACGCCGCTGATGCTCATCCGCTTTAACGCCCTGCTTGAGCAGGTGAACCAGCGTTATCCGCAGGCGACGGTGAAGATGCGTCACTGGGATTACGACTCGCTGGACGCCATTACGCGCGGGGAAGTGGACGTTGGCTTCACCGGTCGCGAAACCCACCCGCGCTCGCGTGAACTGCTGAAGCTGATGCCGTGGTTTATCGACTACGAAATCCTGTTTAGCGACCGTCCATACGTCTATTTGCGTGAGGACCACCCCGCTCTGCAGGAGGAGTGGAATCTGGAGACCTTCCTGCGCTATCCCCATATCAGTATCTTCTGGGAACGGAGCGACACCTGGGCGCTGGATGAGGTGCTAAAAGAGATGGGGCGGGAGAGAAACATTGCCATGTGTTTGCCGGGCTTTGAGCAGTCGATGTTTATGGCGGCGCAGCCCGGCCATAACTATATCGCCACGGCTCCCCACTACTGTCGCCACTACAATGAACTCCACCAGCGGAAGCTGATCGCGCTTCCTATTCCCATTGACGAAGCGCAGGCTGAAAAGCTGACCGTTCCCTTCACGCTGATCTGGCATAAACGGAACAGCCATAATCCGAAAATCCTCTGGCTGCGGGAGACCATCAAGGCATTGTACGGTGGCAGCGATCCAATTTTTGCCTAAGAAAATGTAAAGTTCGGCCTTCAGGCTTCTCTTACTCCGATTTACTGATTAAAACAGGAGTCAAGTTAAGCGATAATCATGTAACCGTTTAACCGATTACGACCATTATCAAGGAGCGAAAAATGGCAACGCACTTTGCAAGAGGGATACTTACAGAAGGACGTCTCGTATCGGCCAGACTCTCTTCAGCCTGTCACAGTGAGGCGCTCAAACTCCCCGAACACCGCAGGACGCGGTTTTTAGCCTCGAGAGCACTTCTCGCAGAACTGCTGTTTATGCTGTACGGCACCAGCGAACTCCCGGAGATCGTCACGCAACCAGAAGGCCGCCCGGTCTTTGCTGACCCGGAACTCCCCCGTTTTTCCATTGCCTATACGGGCAATATCATTGGCGTGGCGCTGACCACCGAAGGGGATTGCGGGCTGGATATGGAGCTTCAGCGTGCGACGCGGAGCTTCCACGGCGCAAGCCCGCACGACGACTACCCGCTCTCCAGTAATGAGAAGCTGTGGGTACGCAACCAGAACGACTCCGTCGAGGCCAGAGCCCAGCTCATCACCCTGCGCCAGAGTATTCGCAAACTCTGCGGATGCGCTTCAGACGACGCCAGCCTGTTGCAATTGTTGCCCGGCTCCGGACGCCTGCGTGCCGCTAAAGCTACGCTTGTAGAGGCGCTCAGCGATGCAGAAGATGTGTTGATATGGTCTGTTGCAGTTAGCCCAGCCATCGAACGGCTAAAGATTTGGGAATTTGACAGTAAAGAGGGATGGAGTAGCCTTCCGGATGTGCCCGAGCGCGCCAACGAGCCCGCCGCACGCCTGATGCGTTTAACCAGTTTACCGGCAGAAAAAGCATTTACCCATAGCTGATCCAATCAGGGTCATCATGATGAAACAGGAGTAATCATGTCTGATACGTTGAAAGTAGTTACGTTACTGGGAAGCCTGCGCAAAGATTCATTTAACGGAATGGTTGCCCGCACGCTGCCGCAGCTGGCCCCGGCAGGTATGGAAATTAGCGCCCTGCCATCTATTGGCGATATCCCGCTGTATGATGCAGATGTCCAGCAGGAAGAGGGGTTCCCGCAGAGCGTGGAGGCGATAGCCGAGCAGATCCGCCAGGCCGACGGTGTGGTCATTGTCACGCCGGAGTATAACTACTCGGTTCCGGGTGGCCTGAAGAACGCCATTGACTGGTTATCCCGTTTACCGGAGCAGCCGCTGTCTGGCAAACCGGTGCTGATCCAGACCAGCTCAATGGGCGCGATTGGTGGCGCACGCTGCCAGTATCACCTGCGTCAGATCCTGGTGTTCCTGGATGCGATGGTGATGAACAAGCCGGAATTTATGGGCGGTGTGATTCAAAACAAGGTCGACCCGCAGACGGGTGAAGTGGTGGATCAGAGCACGCGTGACCATCTCTCTGGCCAGCTGACCGCGTTTGGGGATTATATTAAGCGGGTTAAAGCCTGATAAAAAAGCCCGGTGGCGCTAGCGCTTACCGGGCCTACACTCGTCTGTAGGTCAGGTAAGCGAAGCGCCACCTGACACCACAAACCGCACCTTAGTGCGCGTCAATAAACACAATCTTCAACACAAACAGCAGCGCAACGATAATCACGCACGGGCTGAGTTCGCGGAAGCGGCCGGTACCGATCTTCATTACGCAGTAAGAGATAAAGCCCAGCGCGATACCTTCGGTGATCGAGAAGCTGAACGGCATCATCACGGCGGTAATAAAGGCCGGCACCGCTTCGGTTAAATCTTCCCACTTCACGCGCGCCAGGCTCGAGGTCATCAGCACGCCCACGTAAATCAGCGCGCCGGCAGCCGCATACGGTGGAACCATACCCGCCAGCGGAGAGAGGAAGATCACCAGCAGGAACAGGATACCCACCACCACCGCCGTCAGGCCGGTGCGGCCCCCCACGGAGACGCCGGAAGAGGATTCAATGTAAGCGGTAACAGACGAGGTGCCGATGAAAGAACCCGCCACGGACGAGATGCTGTCCACATACAGCGCCTGCTTCATGCGCGGGAATTTGCCTTTCTCGTCAGCCAGACCCGCTTTGTCCGTCACGCCAATCAGCGTACCGGAGGAGTCAAACAGGTTGACCAGCATGAAGGAGAAGATCACGCCCGCCAGGCCCAGATTCAGGGAACCCGCCAGGTCAACGTGACCAATCACGGTAGAGACGCTCGGCGGCGCAGAGACAATACCGCTGTAATGCACGTCACCCAGCATCCAGCCCAGCAGCGTGGTCACGATGATAGAGACCAGCACCGCAGCGTGGATGTTGCGCGACGCCAGGATCGCGATGATGAAGAAGCCCAGCACGCCCAGCAGCACGCTGTGCGAGGTCAGGTTACCGATGCTCACCAGCGTTTCCGGGTTCGCCACGATCACACCGGCGTTTTTCAGCCCCATCATACCGATGAACAGACCGATACCGCTGGTGATACCCACGCGCAGGCTCACCGGGATATTGGCAATCATCCAGTAGCGGACGCGGAAGATGGTCAGCAGCAGCAGGCCGACCGCACCCCAGAAGATAGCGCCCATACCAACCTGCCACGGCAGGCCCATCGCCTGAACCACCACGAACGCGAAGAACGCATTCAGGCCCATCGCCGGGGCCAGCGCCACGGGCAGGTTAGCGAAAACGCCCATCAGGATGCTGCCAAGAGCCGCGATCAGACAGGTGGTAACAAAGACGGCGCTGGTGTCCATGCCAGCGACGCCCAGAATTTGCGGGTTTACAAAAACGATATAGACCATCGTCAGGAAGGTGGTGAAACCGGCGATCACTTCGGTGCGTGCCGTTGTGCCGTGCTCGCGCAGTTTGAATACGCGCTCAAGCAGACCCTGACCAGATGTCTGGGTTGTGTGTTGTTGACTCATCATCAATTTCCGAACAAGGAGGGAAAATTCGTCGCTATCCTATACCAAAATGCGACAATAGTGGCGGTTACGGGATACTTTTTTCATTGATTATGCTTATACGGCAACGATTGCGTCTCGTAAATCTGTCGTACGTAAACGTTAAACTTGTTAAAAGGGAAGGGCATGTCCGGAATTGAAGCGGTATTTTTCGACTGTGACGGTACGCTGGTCGACAGTGAGGTCATTTGTTCCCGCGCGTATGTCGCCATGTTCCAGGAATTTGGCATTACGCTCGATCTCGAAGAGGTGTTCAAACGCTTTAAGGGCGTGAAGCTGTACGAGATCATCGACATCATTAACGAAGAGCACGGTGTCAATCTGGCGAAAGCGGATCTGGAACCGGTGTACCGCGCCGAGGTCGCACGCCTCTTCGACTCAGAACTGGAAGTTATTGCCGGGGCTAACGCGCTGCTGGATGCGATGACGGTGCCAATCTGCGTAGTTTCCAACGGTCCGGTCAGCAAAATGCAGCATTCACTGGGCAAGCTTGAAATGCTGCACCACTTTCCGGAAAAACTGTTCAGCGGCTACGATATCCAGCGCTGGAAGCCCGATCCGGCCCTGATGTTCCACGCGGCGAAAGCGATGAACGTCAACGTGGAGAACTGCATTCTGGTGGATGACTCGCCTGCGGGCGCCCAGTCGGGGATTGATGCGGGGATGGAGGTGTTTTACTTCTGTGCCGATCCGCACAACAAGCCGATCGATCATCCAAAAGTGACGACCTTTACCGATCTGGCGCAATTGCCAGAGTTGTGGAAGGCACGCGGGTGGGATATTACGCGTTAAGCTAACGTAGGGCGGGTAAGCGCCAGCGCCACCCGCCACAAACATCACTCTTTCGGATCTTTACCCGCCAGCAGCTTGTCCAGCTCGTCGCCGCCCACGTGACGGAAGTCCTGACCCTTCACGAAGTAGAAAATATATTCGCAAATGTTCTGGCAGCGGTCGCCGATACGCTCGATAGAGCGCGCGCAGAACAGGGCCGTCAGCACGCTAGGGATGGTACGGGAATCTTCCATCATGTAGGTCATCAGCTGACGCACAATGCCTTCATACTCCTGGTCGACTTTCTTGTCTTCACGGTAGATACGCACCGCTTCATCCAGATCCATACGCGCAAAGGCATCCAGCACGTCGTGCAGCATCTGCACAGTGTGGCGGCCCAGCGACTCCAGGCTCACCAGCAGCGGCTGATGCTGCTGGGAAAACTTCTCCAGCGCGGTGCGGCAGATTTTATCCGCCACGTCACCAATACGTTCCAGCTCGGCGATGGTTTTAATGATCGCCATTACCAGACGCAGGTCGCTCGCGGTCGGCTGACGCTTGGCGATAATACGCACGCAGGCTTCATCGATCGCCACTTCCATCATGTTGACGTTATGGTCGCCTTCGATGACGCGCTTCGCCAGCTCGCTGTCCTGGTTATGCATTGCCGTAATCGCATCAGAAAGCTGCTGCTCAACCATGCCACCCATGGTCATCACCTGCGTGCGAATACTTTCCAGCTCTGCGTTGAACTGGCCTGAAATGTGTTTATTAAGATTGAGGTTGTCCATGGTTTCTCCACATGCACTAAGGCAAATCAACCGTAGCGGCCAGTAATATAATCTTCGGTTTGTTTCTTCGCGGGCCGGGTGAACAGCGCGTCCGTATCGCTGAACTCAATCAACTCGCCCAGGTACATAAACGCCGTGTGATCTGAGCAACGCGCAGCCTGCTGCATGTTGTGGGTCACGATAACCACGGTGTAATCCTGCTTCAGCTCGGTGATCAGCTCTTCAATACGACCGGTTGAAATCGGGTCCAGCGCTGAGCACGGCTCATCCAGCAGCAAGACTTCCGGGCGAATGGCGATACCGCGCGCAATGCACAGACGCTGCTGTTGACCACCGGAGAGAGAGTACCCGCTCTGATGAAGTTTATCTTTGGTTTCGTTCCATAATGCGGCCTTGGTCAATGCCCACTGCACGCGCTCGTCCATGTCCGCACGGGAGAGCTTCTCAAACAGGCGAACGCCAAACGCGATGTTGTCATAGATGGACATCGGGAACGGCGTCGGTTTCTGGAAGACCATCCCCACTTTAGCGCGCAGCAGGGCGATATCCTGGGCCTGGGTCAGAATATTTTCGCCATCCAGGATAATTTCACCTTCAGCGCGCTGCTCCGGATAGAGCGAATACATTTTGTTAAAGGTACGCAGCAGCGTGGACTTGCCACAGCCAGACGGACCGATGAATGCCGTGACCTGGTTCTTCGCGATATCCAGGTTGATGTTCTTCAGGGCATGGAATTTGCCGTAGTAGAAGTTCAAATCACGAACCTGAATCTTACCCGGGGCAGTATCAACCATACTCATTGACTCATTTCCTCATTCGACGCCGCGAGCTGCCGCGCCGTAAAAAATTAACCGTGTTTCTTCTTCGCGAAAATGACGCGCGCCAGAATGTTCAGCAACAGTACGCAAAGGGTGATGATCAGCACCCCGGCCCAGGCCAGCTGCTGCCATTCCGCGAATGGGCTCATCGCAAATTTAAAGATCGTCACCGGCAGGTTGGCGATCGGCTGCATCATGTCCGTGCTCCAGAACTGGTTGGAGAGGGCAGTAAACAGCAGCGGTGCCGTTTCACCGGCAATACGGGCGATAGCCAGCAGGATACCGGTCATGATCCCGGAGACCGACGCTTTGAGGGTGATCGCAGAAATCATTTTCCATTTCGGCGTACCCAGCGCGTAAGCGGCTTCACGCAGGCTATCCGGCACCAGTTTCAGCATGTTTTCGGTGGTACGAATGACGATAGGCACCTGCAGCAGCGCCAGCGCAATGACACCCGCCCAGCCGGAGAAGTGTTCCATTTGCGCGACTACGATGGTGTAAACAAACAGGCCCACGACAATCGACGGAGCGGAAAGCAGGATGTCGTTAATGAAGCGAATCACCTCTGCCAGCCAGGATTTACGCCCGTACTCGGCCAGGTAGATGCCGGCCATGATGCCCAGCGGCGTACCGAAAACGGTCGCCCACAGGATCAGCAGGCCGCTGCCCGCCAGGGCGTTCGCCAGACCACCACCCGCCGTATTTGGCGGCGGCGTCATCTCGGTGAACAGCGCCAGAGACATTCCATCAATACCACGGGTGATGGTGGACATCAGGATCCAGATCAGCCAGAACAGGCCGAATGCCATCGTTGCCATGGAAAGCGTCAGCGCAATGCGGTTTTTAAAACGACGCTTCGCCTGCATTTTGCGGCGGGATTCGGCAAGCTGAGCGGTGCTTTGCATTTCGAGAGTTGCCATCAGCGTGCCCCCTCATTTTTCGCGAGACGCAGGATCATCAGCTTGGAAATCGCCAAAACAATGAAGGTGATAACGAACAGAATCAGACCCAGTTCCATCAGCGCTGCGACGTGAAGCCCGGATTCCGCTTCGGCAAATTCGTTTGCCAGCGCGGAGGTAATACTGTTACCCGGCATATAGAGTGAAGCGCTGTCGAGCTGGTAGGTGTTACCGATGATAAAGGTGACCGCCATAGTTTCACCCAGCGCGCGACCTAAGCCCAGCATTACGCCGCCGATCACCCCATTTTTGGTGAACGGAAGGACAATGCGCCAGATAACTTCCCAGGTGGTACAGCCGATGCCGTAGGCCGACTCTTTCATCATCACCGGGGTTTGTTCGAAGACATCGCGCATTACCGCCGCAATGTACGGAATAATCATGATGGCGAGGATCACACCTGCCGCCAGAATACCGATACCGAATGCCGGGCCAGAGAACAGGGCTCCCACAAACGGAACGGCGGAGAGAACATTACCTACCGGCTCCTGGAAATACGTGGCAAACAGCGGCGCAAAGATAAACAGGCCCCACATGCCGTATACGATACTTGGGATGGCCGCCAGCAGTTCGATGGCAATACCCAGCGGGCGACGCAGCCAGCCCGGCGCCAGTTCCGTCAGGAACAGCGCAATACCGAAGCTTACCGGAACAGCAATCAGCAGGGCGATGAACGAGGTCACCAGCGTACCGTAAATCGGCACCAGCGCACCGTAGATATCGTTCGGCGCGTCCCACTCTTTGGTCCACAGGAAGGAGAAACCGAATTTCTGAATGCTCGGCCAGGAGGAGAAAATCAGAGACACGATAATGCCGCCCAGCAGCAATAGCACAATCAGCGCAGCCAGTTTGACCAGCGCGCCGAAAATCATGTCACCTTTTTTACCCGGAGGGTTAAATGCAGGCTTGGTTGCAGCCATAAATCACTCTTCTGTTAAACGCGTTTACGAAATCGGCGGGTAAGCGCAAGCGCCACCCGCCATTTTCGTCAGAATGCTAAATTAATACAATGCTTTACCGCTGCTGTCTTTCACGTTGGTTTTCCATGCAGCACGAATCTGCTCAACCACGCTGTCTGGCAGGCTGGCGTAATCCAGGTCGTTAGCCTGTTTGCCGCCGTTTTTGTATGCCCAATCAAAGAACTTCAGCACTTCAGTACCTTGCTCTGGTTTCTTCTGATCTTTGTGAATCAGAATGAACGTTGTAGAAGTGATTGGCCACGCGTTGTCACCTTTCTGGTTAGTCAGATCCTGTGCGAAGGATTTGCTCCAGTCAGCGCCTTTCGCTGCGTTAGCGAAGTTCTCTTCAGTTGGGCTAACCGGTTTGCCGTCAGCAGAAACCAGTTTGGTGTAAGCCAGGTTGTTCTGCTTAGCGTAAGCGTATTCTACGTAACCGATAGAGCCCGGCAGACGCTGTACGAAGGCAGCGATGCCGTCGTTACCTTTACCGCCCAGACCGGTTGGCCAGTTAACGGTAGAGCCGGAGCCGACTTTCGATTTCCACTCTTCGTTCACTTTTGCCAGGTAGCTGGTGAACACGAAGGAGGTACCAGAGCCGTCAGCGCGGCGAACCACAGCGATGTTCTGCGAAGGCAGCTTAACGCCCGGGTTCAGCTTAGTGATGGCTTCGTCATCCCATTTTTTGATTTTGCCCAGGTAGATGTCGCCCAGGGTTTTGCCGTCCAGCACCAGCTCGCCTGATTTCAGGCCAGGGATGTTAACGGCCAGCACAACGCCGCCGATCACGGTCGGGAACTGGAACAGGCCTTCCTGATTCAGTTTTTCATCAGACAGCGGTGCGTCGGATGCGCCGAAATCAACGGTATTCGCGGTAATTTGTTTTACGCCACCGGAGGAGCCGATACCCTGATAGTTAACCTTGTTACCGGTTTCTTTCTGGTAGGTATCCGCCCATTTGGCATACACCGGCGCAGGGAAGGTTGCACCAGCGCCAGTCAGGCTTGCTGCTGCAAAAGCAGAGAAAGCGCTCAGAGATAAGGTCGCGGCGACAACAGTTGCGACAGTGGTACGCATAACTTTCATAATGTCTCCTGCAAGGATTTCGTAAATCATTGTTTAAGTGGCTACGATGAGCAAAATAGGACAAACAGGTGACAGATAAATGTACGAAATATGACAGTTTTATGACAATCAACGTGTTTGAGTTAAGGTAATGATTTTAATACAAATAAAATCATATCCCTGTCATGATAATGTCACACTGAGATGCGTTAAGCCTGGTTCAAAGATGTGAATATGACAACGGCTGTCATAAACAGCCGTTGTCATTAATTTTGAATTTCGAGGGTCAGGGTTGCCCAGGCTTCAAAGGCGCCGGGCTTCGGAATACTCCCCGTCGCGCTGGCCGGAGCGGCAGAGAAGGTGAGCGAGTTAACTTCGGCGCCCCCCTGGTTGGCTCCCATATCCATCTCCATGCTCCCCCCATTGACGTTGACGACGCGGTCCCATTTATCATAAATAACGATCCCTACATCATCATTGCCGTTCACTTTCATCATCGTGCCGTCAGCGTCAACGGGATCGGCATGGAAAGCGGATCGGACGATGTTCTCATCCAGCATGCCGGTACATTTCACCTGAATCATCTTGCGGATTTTGCGGCTACCGACCGCCTCGCCTTTGGTGGCGGAAAACGCGCTGGCGGGAATTTTTCCAAAATCAATTTCCAGCGACTGACCCGGCGCAATCTCGCAGTTTTGCGGTACCACGATGTCTCCGGCAATTTTTATTTCGGCGAGCTTCTCGGTGCTTGCCACAGAGGACGCTTCATCAATACCGCCGTAGAGCGTGGCAATCGTCGTACCCGGAACGGTAACTTTTCCAATAAAGGGCTTGTCGATTAAAAACGATAATTTTACCTGAGAGCCGGTATCAAGCGTTGCCTCTGAGCCTTCTTCACCGGAGGCATAGCAGTAAATACCAGATGTCACCCGGTTGGGCTCGGCTTCAAAGGGAACGGGGAGATAGTCACGTCCCAGCACGTGAATGGAGGACGCAATACTGAGGTGATCGTTCAACCTGTAGTAGGTATATCCGTTTTTAACGGTATTAACGCTTAAGGGCGAACGTGCGGTGAAGTAGACGCTACGATACGTTGTGGTGAAATGGCTCAGGCAGTTACATCCCAGTTTATACTGGGAAGGCGATTGCAGGGTCGTTAGATCGCGCACCTCGGTTCCCGCCTGGTTTTTATCTGCCGGTATTTCTGCCCCGTTAAGATTCAGATTGAAAATATAGGTGCCGCCGATGGCGAAACACACCCCGCCTTCTGTCGTCGCGGCGTGGGAAAAAGGGGTAAAAAGCAGCATGGCAACTGCTATAAAAGTGATACGTCGTTTCATCTCATTTCCCTATTGGCACACGACCGCTGTTTGAACCAGTTCAACACCCGTTGGTTTGGGGAACTGATAATGGACCTTGCAAGGTTTTGTCTTTTCACTCCCCCACTTCAGCGTGAACGTTCCCTCTTCCGGCATGCCCGAAAGATACAGTTCGCCATTCTCGCCGGTAATGCCCGACACGCTGCCCGTCGCCAGTTCGGCAGACGCCACTGCGCCAAAGGGAACCGGTTTGCCGTTGGCCTGTGTGACCTCAAAGAGCACGCGATAGCCAACGTGGGTGATAAATTCCGCCCGCACTACCGCACCTCGCGTGGGGATGACGTTAAGCACGCTGTTCTCCAGCTCGACGTTCGCTTTTTCAAAATAGCCGCTCTCAATTTCCACACGGTTTTCATCGTAAGCGTTAAGCTGCGTTTGAACGGTGTAGCCTCGCCAGTCGGTTGCCGTACCGGTGCCGTTTTCCATTGCCAGACCGGCTGCACCGGGTGCTTTAATCAGCGCCACGGTTTCGCCCATCTCCTGCGAGAACGTCACTCCATCGCCATGCAGCAGGATCCCGCCGCGCGCGCCGTAGTTGAGCCGCTGGCTGTCCTGGTTGTAGTCATAGCTGCCGTTAACCGAACCATAGGTTCCGTCATATCCCACCCCCGCGCTGCTGCTGTACACACTGTCATCCGCATCCCAGGACTGCTGGAGGTTCCAGGAGAGATTACGGTTATCAAGCGCCGTACCGTTCAGGCCAAGCTGGTGCATTCCTTTTCCGCTGTTGTTCTGCGTGAGGCCGTAGCTCACATAGCTGTCCGGCAGCAATGCTGACAGCGGCACGGAGAACGACAGCATAAAAACCTGTTCGCTTTCTCGATCGTCGCTATCTGAATACTCCGCGCTCTGCGCCGTGGTGATGGAATCGCTGTAGTTCCAGGAGAGGTTCCAGGAAAGCGACCGCCAGACATTGCTGTAGCCAAGCTGAACCAGGCGTTCAACTTCGTCGGTTTTCCAGTACTGCTGGCGGCTCAGCGTGAGATAAATGTTCCCCATGCCATCGCCGAAATTCTGCGTCCAGGTCCCTTCAAGCCGGCTGCGTCGGTTGCCCGTTACCCAGAAATCGCGCTGACTGTTCTGGCGTGACGCCCATTCATTGAGGGTGTAGTAGCCCTGTGTTGAGTAGCGATACCCCACCAGCCTCAGCGTGGTATCCGTCTCATCAAACCGTTTCGAATAGAGAAAACGCCAGGACTGGCCGGACTCCTCTGAGTTCTCGTCCGTAAACTGCGCGCGTGCCTGGGTGATATCGACGGAAAACGCGCCAACTGTGCCCAAATCTTTGCCGACCCCCACCGCTGCCGAGCGATACGCTTCCGCGGCCTGCACGCCACCGTATACCGTTATCCCGGCAGGAAAGCCGTGCAGAACCTGCGCCTGAAAAACGTTGGGCTGGAATTCGCTTTGATCGCGCAGTTCACCCGCGCTGATATCAACGTCGGTCTGATCTTCACGCTTGAGGATGGCCAGCGAGGCGTAGGGCTGCGTGAAGTGTTGCTCACTGCCGTCTTCTTCTTTGATGGTCACGTCCAGGTCGCCGCCGGAGCTGGTGGTGTTTAAATCTTTAAGCGCAAACGGTCCCTGCGGCACGGCAGATTGATAAATGACGTAGCCATTCTGCCGAATAATCACCGTCGCATTGCTTTTCGCTACGCCCCGGACGACCGGCGCAAAGCCCGTCAGGCTGGAAGGAAGCATTTCATCATCGGTATACAGGCGCACGCCGCGCACCTGGGTACTGTCGAAGACATCGCTCGCGGTCCAGGTATCACCCAGCATGATCTGGCTGCGTAACGTCGCGAGGTTTCGCTGCACATAGGTGCTGATGGAATGGTAATCCGAATGACCGTCAATGATGTTTAGCGTGCTGTAATTGCGTAAACGCCACGCGCCAATGTTCGCCCCGTTTCGCAGGTTCAGATAGTAGAAATCGCTATTGTCGTCATCATCAGACTGCAACGTGCTGGAGCCAGAAAAGTCATAGTTCATCATCAACGCATTAATACCTTCATCCCAGCGGGCAGGATTGATGGTGCCGCGGGCGGTGGTATCAATGTAAATCTGCGGCAGCGTGACGTTGAGCAGCAGCTTATCGGTATCGAACGTCCATGTGGCGCCAGGGATCAGCGGGGTAGGGTCCACACAGGCGTTTTCGTCCAGGCGATCCAGCGAACCGATCGCCGCTACCTTAGCCCCGAGCTCCGCAAGCACCGTCCTGACGTGCTTAAAACAGGGATGCAGCCTATCGCCAGCCTTATCTTCAATAAAGGTGACCTCCCGGCTATCGATAAACTCATCGTTAACATGAATATCAACCTTATAAGAGCCCGCAGGTAACGTATTGGCGCGGTTAAACTGGTGGATATCAACATCCACCGGATGGTCAATTTCAAGAAGCGCAGGGTTAAAGATATCTTTTGCCAGCGTCACGCCTGAAAAGCCGAGAGATACCCCCGAGGCCAGCGCAATGAAAAAACGGAAACACCCCATATCAAACATCCCTATGTTTACAGCGTGACGTGAATTTCCTGACTGATTGCCCCAAAATCGTTAACGAAACGCCAGACCAGCGCGTGGCCGTTAATCCCTTCCGGAAGCGGCAAACGCACGGTGTCAAAAGGGGGAATGATGTTTAAGGGAACGTCTTTTTTATCGACGGTGACATTCATAACGTTAATATGTAGCGGGCTCGGATTTTCAATCACGAGCTGCCGGTTTTGAACACGCCATTTAACCTTCGCCGCAGCCCGTTCAGGCGTGATATTCAGGGTCGCCGGACGCCAAAAAAGTTTTATCCGCGTCTTAATCGCAATTTCGAGCGAATTGGGGTTTGAACTGGACGGTGGAATATTTTTGATGTTGAGCCAGAACAGCGATTCCCGATCGTGAGGCAGTTCGCCCTTCACTTTCATGATGCGCAATACTTTCTCCTGCCCGGCCTCCAGCCTTGAAACCGGCGGAATAACGGTAAAAGGAGGTTTATTCGACGCTGTATCGCCTTTAAAAGGATCGACCCACGTCTGTATGAGATAAGGCGTGGTCGCTTCGTTATTTTTTATGCTAATTGTCGCATCGGATTTATCGCTACTATAAACAACGCGGGTTCCGCCAATAATGACGCCAGCCGTCGACAAGGGTGTTAAAAATGAAAAAGAGAGCATGATGAACAGAGTCAACAAACGCCGTAAATACATCAGTTATCCTCACATCCTGTGGAGGAGCCTGCAAAAAGGATAAAACAGGCTCCTGGCGAACAGCTGAAGATTATTTCAGGTATTCAATGGTGAACTGGGAATCCGCGTTCGCTGTACCCGGCGTAACCGTAGCCAGCGTCTGCACAAACTTCGCTTTAAAGCCCATGTCCGCTTTGCCGTCGGTGATAGCAACATAATTTGAATTGTTATACAGCGGGATCGCCGTATCATCGTTCAGGTTGAAGAGCTTGATTGCAACGCCGGTAGCCGTAACGGCTTCACCTTCGCCGGTGTAAATACCGTCAGTATCCGCTTCACCGTTAACAGGCGTGCCAATAGACAAATATCCTTTGCCGATGGTGTCTTTATCTTCTGTTCCGTCAAAACGAACTGCTGCCTGAGTATAGGTTGCAGGGCATTTCTCCAGTTTAATATGGAAATCTTTTACTGACGCCGTTGAGTCAATGCCGGAGAACGTCGTTTTGGCAACGCGGCCGATATTCACCGTCTGATCGGCGGTATCAGGCGTCACTTCACACGTTGAATCAATAACCTCTCCGCGGAAATGAACCGTACCATCCGCAGCAAATGATTGTCCTGCCATTAACGCCGATGCGAGTGCAATCGCCACCGTAATTCCATTATTTTTCATGATAACTCCATTAATTAAATCAATATTGCGTTTATCATAAAGACAACGCCATCCCAAATGCGATGAAATAATATTCTTCGGGAAGAATGATCTTCAAGGGGGGGGGTTAAATTAATGGAATAATGACGAGCCATAGCTGGAATAATAATAGAGAAAAACAAATATAATATTATTTTTGCTTTATCATTAATATTCCTTTTCAGTATACACATAAAAAGGACACATCTTTTATAAACAAACCATTTTTAGGATTCCGTTAATAAAAACTGATCGTTTAGTGATCAAAATAGAGAATACTAATGCTTAGACGTAATTTCGGTCATTATTCACACAATAAAGTAACGAAATACGTCAGAATAAGAGAATTAATAGCAACGCGAAAGCTGATGAGAAAAAAGTAAGGAAAAAATGGCTACACGTCGTGTAGCCATTAACAGAAGGGATTATTCTACGGTGACTGATTTCGCCAGGTTACGCGGCTGGTCAACGTCGGTGCCTTTGATCAGCGCCACGTGGTAAGCCAGCAGCTGCAGCGGAACGGTGTAGAAGATCGGTGCAATCACCTCTTCCACATGCGGCATCTCGATGATGTGCATGTTGTCGCTGCTGACGAAACCGGCATCTTTATCAGCGAAGACGTACAGCACGCCGCCGCGGGCGCGCACCTCTTCGATGTTGGATTTCAGTTTTTCCAGCAGTTCGTTGTTCGGTGCGACAACAATGACCGGCATATCCGCGTCAATCAGCGCCAGCGGGCCATGCTTCAGCTCGCCTGCCGCATAGGCTTCCGCGTGGATGTAGGAGATCTCTTTCAGCTTCAGTGCGCCTTCCAGCGCAATAGGGTACTGATCGCCACGACCCAGGAACAGGGCGTGATGTTTGTCAGAGAAATCTTCCGCCAGCGCTTCAATGCGTTTGTCCTGAGACAGCATCTGCTCAATACGGCTCGGCAGCGCCTGGAGACCGTGAACGATGTCGTGCTCAACGGAAGCATCTTCGCCTTTCAGACGCGCCAGCTTCGCCACCAGCATCAGCAGAACGGTCAGCTGAGTGGTAAACGCTTTGGTGGAGGCCACGCCGATTTCGGTGCCCGCTTTGGTCATCAGCGCCAGATCGGATTCACGCACCAGGGAAGAGCCCGGAACGTTACAGATGGCAAGAGAGCCCAGGTAACCCAGCTCTTTAGACAGACGCAGCGCTGCCAGCGTATCCGCCGTTTCGCCGGACTGGGAAAGGGTGATCATCAGGCTATTACGACGCACCGCAGATTTGCGATAGCGGAACTCAGACGCGATTTCCACGTCGCACGGCACGCCCGCCAGGGATTCAAACCAGTAGCGAGAGACCATACCGGAGTTATATGAGGTACCGCAGGCTACGATCTGAATATGTTCAACCTTGCCGAGCAGTTCGTTGGCGTTTGCCCCCAGCTCGCTCAGATCCACCTCGCCGTGGCTAATGCGCCCGGTCAGGGTATTTTTGATGGCGTTTGGCTGCTCGTAGATCTCTTTCTGCATGTAGTGACGGTAAGCGCCTTTGTCGCCCGCGTCGTACTGCAGGTTAGATTCGATCTCCTGACGCTTCACCTGCTCGCCTTTGGTATCGAAGACGGTCACGCTGCGGCGAGTCACTTCGGCGATATCGCCCTCTTCCAGGAAGATAAAGCGACGGGTGACCGGCAAGAGCGCCAGCTGATCGGAGGCGATAAAGTTTTCACCCATGCCCAGACCGATAACCATCGGGCTACCGGAACGCGCGGCCAGCAGGGTAGATGGATCGCGGGAGTCCATGATCACCGTACCATACGCACCGCGCAGCTGAGGGATAGCGCGCAGCACCGCATCACGCAGCGTACCGCCCTGTGCCAGCTCCCAGTGAACCAGGTGAGCAATCACTTCGGTGTCGGTTTCAGAGACGAAGGTATAGCCGCGCGCTTTCAGTTCTTCGCGCAGCGGTTCGTGGTTTTCGATAATGCCGTTATGCACCACCACGATGTGTTCAGACACATGCGGGTGCGCGTTACCTTCAGACGGTTCGCCGTGCGTCGCCCAGCGGGTGTGCGCGATACCAGTACCACCGTGCAGCGGATGTTCTTCCGCGGCCTGAGCCAGCATCTGCACTTTACCGAGGCGACGCAGGCGGGTCATATGCCCTTCTGCATCCACGACAGCCAGACCGGCAGAGTCGTAACCACGGTATTCCAGACGACGTAAACCTTCGAGAAGGATTTCAGCAATATCACGCTGCGCAACTGCGCCAACAATTCCACACATATTTTAGATTCCGAATTTAGGCATTATGCCTGCGTTGTCGCTGACCTGTATTTACCCTTTCCGGGCGCCCCGAGCCTTGTAGAGAGTGGGGTTATTTTTATGGGTACTGCTTGTGGGGGGAGATATATATTTATCTCCTCTCCCGGGTTTGCCTGATGACGGCTACGCCTTATCAGGCCTACTCAATCGTAGGCGGGTAAGCGTAGCGCCACCCGCCTTGTTGTTACTTTTTCTTCACCGGGCGTTTCCAGCCCTGCTTGTGTACCTGCGGCACGCGGCTTAACACCAGCTCGTTATCCGCTACGTCGCGCGTGACGGTCGTGCCGGCGGCAATGGTCACGCCGTTACCCACGGTAACCGGTGCCACCAGCTGCGTGTCCGAGCCCACGAACACGTCATCGCCGATGATGGTTTTAAACTTATTGGCGCCGTCATAGTTACAGGTAATGGTTCCTGCACCAATATTCACGTTATCGCCAATCTCCGCGTCGCCCAGATAGGTCAAATGACCGGCTTTCGAGCCTTTACCCAGACGCGCTTTTTTCATTTCCACGAAGTTGCCCACGTGCGCGCCTTCCAGCAGCTCAGCGCCCGGGCGCAGACGCGCAAACGGGCCGATGGTACACGCTGCTTCAAGGTGAGCATCTTCCACCACGCTGTACGGGCTGATTTCGCAGTCGTCGCCGATAACGCTGTTTTTAATCACGCAGCCGGCGCCAATTTTGACACGGTTGCCCAGCGTGACGTTGCCTTCAAGAATAACGTTAGTATCGATCTCAACGTCGCGCCCGTGAGACACGGTGCCGCGCAAATCGAAACGCGCCGGATCGCGCAGCATGACGCCAGCAAGCAGCAGCTTCTCTGCCTGCTCGGACTGATAAATACGCTCAAGACGGGAAAGCTGCAGGCGGTTATTCACGCCGTCCGTTTCGCTGATGCGCGCCGGATGAACGGCGGCGATCTCACGCCCTTCGTGATACGCCATCGCAATGATGTCGGTGATGTAGTACTCACCTTGCGCGTTATTGTTGTCGAGCTGAGAGAGCCAGCGCTTCATGTCAGCGCCATTGGCAATCAGGATGCCGGTGTTGATCTCCTGAATCTTGCGCTGTTCATCACTGGCATCTTTATGTTCAACGATACCCGTTACGTTGCCGTTTTCACGCGTGATACGGCCATAGCCCGTTGGATCGTCCAGCACAACGGTCAATAAACCGATGCCGCCCTGCGGCTTGGCTGCACGAAGGCGAGTCAGCGTTTCAACGGAAATCAGCGGAACATCACCGTAGAGCATCAGAATATCTTCGTCATCGGCAAAGAATGGCGCAGCCTGCTGCATCGCATGACCGGTACCCAGCTGTTCAGCCTGAAGCACCCAGTTGAGCGCATCATCGCTCAGCGTCTTTTTAAGCAGATCGCCGCCGTGGCCGTAGACCAGGTGAACCTGACGGGCACCTAGTTCATTCGCTGCATCAATGACATGCTGCACCATTGGCTTTCCTGCCAGCGTGTGGAGCACTTTAGGCAGATCGGAATACATGCGGGTACCTTTGCCAGCGGCAAGGATCACCACGCTCATCGCACTGTTTGACATACGCATCCTGACGGTAGTTTGAGTGAGAAGTAAAAACGTTTGATGCCTAAAATTCTACATCTTTTTCATCATGAATTAAGGATGAAAAAAAAAGCCAGTCTGGTATCCAGACTGGCTTTTGTGCTTTTCAAGCCGGTGTTACATCGCTTTTTTGGTCAACTCGATAACGCGCAGTTTCGCGATCGCTTTGGCCAGCTCCGCAGACGCCTGAGCGTAATCCACGTCGCCATGAGAGCTGTTAATGTGCTCTTCAGCCTTACGCTTCGACTCCAGGGCTCGCGCTTCGTCGAGATCCTGGCCACGAATAGCGGTATCGGCCAGAACGGTCACACTGCCAGGCTGCACTTCAAGAATGCCGCCGGACAGATAGATAAACTCTTCGTGACCGAACTGTTTAACGATGCGGATCATACCAGGCTTAATGGCGGTGAGCAGCGGTGCGTGACCCGGGAAAATACCCAGTTCACCTTCACTGCCCGTTACCTGGATTTTCTCGACCAGACCAGAGAACATTTGTTGCTCTGCGCTGACGACGTCCAGGTGGTAAGTCATTGCCATATCACCCTCCGATTAAGGCGTTAAAGTTTTTTGGCTTTTTCCACGGCTTCTTCGATGGAACCAACCATGTAGAACGCCTGCTCTGGCAGGTGATCGTATTCGCCTTCCATGATGCCTTTAAAGCCACGGATGGTGTCTTTCAGGGAAACGTATTTACCCGGAGAACCGGTGAATACTTCCGCAACGAAGAACGGCTGGGACAGGAAGCGCTGGATCTTACGCGCACGTGCTACCACCAGTTTGTCTTCTTCAGACAGCTCATCCATACCGAGGATGGCGATGATGTCTTTCAGTTCCTGGTAACGCTGCAGCAGGGACTGTACGCCACGCGCGGTGTCGTAGTGTTCCTGGCCAACAACCAGTGGATCCAGCTGACGGCTGGTGGAGTCCAGCGGGTCAACGGCCGGGTAGATACCCAGAGACGCGATCTGACGGCTCAGTACCACGGTTGCGTCTAAGTGCGCAAAGGTGGTTGCTGGAGATGGGTCAGTCAAGTCATCCGCAGGTACGTATACCGCCTGAACGGAGGTGATAGAACCGGTTTTGGTAGAGGTGATACGTTCCTGAAGAACACCCATCTCTTCCGCAAGCGTAGGCTGATAACCTACCGCTGAAGGCATACGACCCAGCAGTGCAGATACTTCGGTACCGGCCAGGGTGTAACGATAGATGTTATCAACGAACAGCAGAACGTCACGGCCTTCGTCACGGAATTTCTCAGCCATCGTCAGACCAGTCAGCGCAACGCGCAGACGGTTTCCTGGTGGCTCGTTCATTTGGCCGTAAACCAGGGATACTTTGTCCAGAACGTTGGAGTCGGTCATTTCGTGGTAGAAGTCGTTACCCTCACGAGTACGTTCACCTACGCCCGCAAACACGGAGTAACCGGAGTGCTCGATCGCGATGTTACGGATCAGCTCCATCATGTTTACGGTTTTACCTACACCCGCACCACCGAACAGACCAACTTTACCGCCCTTCGCAAACGGACACATCAGGTCGATAACTTTGATGCCGGTTTCCAGCAGTTCCTGAGAGCTGGACAGCTCTTCGTAGGAAGGTGCCGCGCGGTGGATAGCCCAACGCTCTTCTTCACCGATGTCGCCTTTCATGTCGATTGGCTGACCCAATACGTTCATGATACGACCCAGCGTTGCTTTACCTACAGGCACTTCGATCGGGTGCTCAAGGTCTTTAACTTCCAGACCACGACGCAGACCGTCGGAAGAACCCATGGCGATGGTACGCACGATACCGCCGCCGAGCTGCTGCTGAACTTCCAGCACCAGGCTCTCGTTACCATTCTGTACCTCAAGCGCGTCGTACACGCGTGGTACGGCGTCCTGAGGGAACTCGACGTCCACCACGGCGCCGATTACCTGGACAATCTTTCCAGTAGCCATCTTGAATCCTCTACGTAATTCGTAAACCTGGTTAAACCGCGGCGGCCCCCGAGACGATCTCGGTGAGTTCCTGAGTAATGCTGGCCTGACGAGCTTTGTTGTAAACCAACTGCAGCTCTTTAATCAGGCTGCCGCCATTATCGGTCGCGGCTTTCATCGCCACCATTCGTGCGGCCTGCTCGCTGGCCAGGTTTTCTACAACGCCCTGATAAACCTGAGATTCAACGTAACGACGCAGCAGGGTATCCAGCAGCGGTTTCGGATCGGGTTCATACAGGTAATCCCAGGCTTTCTGCTTCAGCTCGTCATCTTCTGATGCCGGTAACGGCAGCATCTGAGTGAGCGTTGGAACCTGAGACATGGTGTTAATGAATTTGTTGCTGACAACGTACAGTCTGTCCAGACGGCCTTCATCGTAGGCCTGCAACATCACTTTAACCGGGCCGATCAGTTCGGACAGGGACGGGTTATCACCCATACCGGTCACCTGAGCGACAATGTTGCCACCAACGGAGTTAAAGAAAGAGACGCCTTTAGAGCCAATCAGTGCCAGATCGCACTGAACGCCTTTATCAGACCAGCCTTTCATATCCGCCAGCAGTTTTTTGAACAGGTTAATGTTCAAGCCGCCACACAGACCACGGTCAGTCGACACCACCAGGTAGCCCACGCGCTTAACGTCGCGTTCTTCCAGGTAAGGGTGCTTATATTCCAGATTACCGTTTGCAAGGTGACCAATCACTTTGCGCATGGTCTCTGCATAAGGACGGCTGGCCGCCATGCGATCCTGCGATTTACGCATTTTGGAAGCGGCGACCATCTCCATCGCTTTAGTGATCTTTTGCGTGTTCTGGACGCTTGCGATCTTACTACGTATCTCTTTTGCGCCGGCCATGAGCTTCTCCTCAATGCCAGGCGGCTTGCCCTGAGACAAGCCGCCGGACGATTACCAGGATTGGGTTGCTTTGAAGGAATCGAGGATAGCTTTCAGCTTGCCTTCGATTTCGTCGTTATAGCCACCGGTCTGGTTGATCTCTTGCATCAGCGGAGCGTGATCACGGTCGACGTAAGCCAGCAGAGCGGCTTCAAAGCTACCGATTTTCGCCAGTTCCACATCTTCGAGGTAACCGCGTTCAGCCGCGAACAGTACCAGGCCCTGCTGAGCAACAGACATTGGAGCGTACTGTTTCTGCTTCAGCAGCTCGGTCACTTTCTGACCGTGGCTCAGCTGTTTACGGGTTGCTTCGTCCAGATCGGATGCGAACTGAGAGAACGCAGCCAGTTCACGATACTGTGCCAGCGCGGTACGGATACCACCGGACAGTTTCTTGATGATCTTGGTCTGAGCAGCACCACCCACACGGGATACGGAGATACCCGGGTTAACCGCCGGACGAATACCGGAGTTAAACAGGTTGGTTTCCAGGAAGATCTGACCATCGGTAATGGAGATTACGTTGGTCGGAACGAACGCAGAAACGTCACCCGCCTGGGTTTCAATGATCGGCAGCGCGGTCAGAGAACCTGTTTTACCCTTCACTTCACCTTTGGTGAAGTTCTCGACGTATTCCGCGTTAACGCGGGAAGCACGCTCCAGCAGACGAGAGTGGAGGTAGAATACGTCGCCCGGGAATGCTTCACGTCCTGGTGGACGACGGAGCAGCAGGGAAACCTGACGATAAGCAACAGCCTGTTTAGACAGGTCATCGTATACGATCAGCGCATCTTCACCGCGGTCACGGAAGTATTCGCCCATTGCGCAACCGGCGTATGGCGCCAGGTATTGCAGTGCAGCAGATTCAGACGCGGTTGCTACCACAACGATGGTGTTAGACAGTGCGCCGTGCTCTTCCAGTTTACGAACCACGTTAGAAATGGTGGACGCTTTCTGGCCGATAGCCACGTACACACATTTGATGCCGGAGTCACGCTGGTTGATGATGGCGTCGATTGCCATCGCGGTTTTACCGGTCTGACGGTCACCGATGATCAGTTCACGCTGACCACGACCGATTGGGATCATGGCGTCAACGGACTTATAACCAGTCTGCACTGGCTGATCAACGGACTGACGGTCGATAACGCCTGGTGCGATAACTTCGATTGGGGAGAAGCCATCGTGCTCAACCGGACCTTTACCGTCGATTGGCGCACCCAGGGTGTTAACAACGCGACCCAGCAGGCCACGGCCAACCGGCACTTCCAGAATACGGCCAGTACACTTAACCTTCATGCCTTCGGCGAGGTCAGCGTATGGACCCATCACAACTGCACCTACGGAGTCGCGCTCCAGGTTCAGTGCGATAGCGTAACGGTTACCCGGCAGGGAAATCATCTCACCCTGCATACAATCGGCCAGGCCGTGGATGCGGATAACACCGTCACTTACAGAAACAATAGTACCTTCGTTGTGAGCTTCACTCACAACATTGAACTGAGCAATGCGCTGCTTGATCAGTTCGCTGATTTCGGTGGAATTCAGTTGCATGCTCCAGTCCCCTTAAGACTGCAAGACGTCTGCAAGGCGCTCAAGACGGCCGCGTACGCTGCCATCAATGACCATATCACCCGAGCGGATGATTACGCCTGCCATTACAGACTTATCGATTTTGCAATTCAGCTTAACTTTGCGTGACAGACGTTTTTCCATCGCGGCGGTGATTTTCGCAAGCTGTTCGTCACTCAGTTCAGTCGCGGAAGTCACTTCGACTTCTGCAGTTGCTTCACTAAGGGCACGTAAGTGCTCAAACTGCTCGAGAACATCCGGGAGCACACGGAGACGACCATTTTCTGCCATGACCTTAATCAGGTTCTGGCCGTTGGCATCCAGTTGCTCTCCGCACACGGCGATAAACGACGCGGCGAGGGTTTCAGGCGCTAACGCACCGGAAAGCAACTCGGCCATTTGTTCGTTTTTCGTCACCTCAGCGGCAAACGCCAGCATATTCTGCCAGCGATCGACATTTTGGTGTTCGACAGCAAAGTCAAAAGCTGCTTTGGCGTAGGGGCGAGCTACCGTAACAAATTCAGACATCAGCCCCTCCCTCCTTACAGTTCAGCGACAAGTTTGTCCACGATGTCGCTGTTAGCAGCTTCATCCACGGAACGTTCGATGATCTTCTCGGCGCCAGCAACAGCCAGAATCGCAACCTGCTTACGCAGTTCTTCACGAGCACGTTTACGCTCAGCTTCAATTTCAGCCTGAGCCTGTGTCACGATCTTAGTACGTTCCTGTTCTGCTTCAGCTTTGGCTTCGTCCAGGATCTGAGAACGGCGCTTGTTAGCCTGTTCAATGATTACCTGAGCTTCAGCTTTCGCTTTTTTCAGCTGGTCTGTCGCGTTGGCCTGTGCAAGGTCCAAATCTTTCTTAGCGCGTTCTGCGGAAGCCAGACCGTCAGCAATTTCTTTCTGACGTTTTTCGATGGCAGCCATTAAAGGCGGCCATACATACTTCATGCAGAACCAGACAAAGAGAATAAACGCGATGGCCTGGCCGAGGATTGTTGCGTTCATGTTCACAGCACAATACCTCTTAAATTTCTGTGGCTTGGGGTTTTAAAACAACTACTACGCGACAGCAAACATCACGTACAGACCCAGACCTACAGCGATCATTGGGATAGCATCCACCAGACCCATAACGATAAAGAACTGAGTACGCAGCAGAGGAATCAGATCAGGTTGACGCGCTGCGCCTTCCAGGAATTTACCTCCGAGGATGCCGATACCGATCGCAGCACCGATAGCCGCCAGACCCATCATCACAGCGGCAGCCATGTACAGCAGATCCATATTCAGGTTTTCCATGACAGTCTCCAGTTTGTTTCAATTAAAACGTAGTAGTGTTGGTAAAAAATCAGTGCTCTTCAGACGCCATCGACAGATAGACGATCGTCAGAACCATGAAGATAAAGGCTTGCAGCGTAATGATCAGGATGTGGAAAATGGCCCATGGCACATTCAGAACCCACTGTGACCACCACGGCAGAAGACCCGCGATCAGAATGAAAATCAGCTCACCCGCATACATGTTGCCGAACAGTCGCAGACCCAGTGAAACAGGTTTGGACAGCAGGCTAACGCCTTCCAGGATCAGGTTGACCGGAATAAACGCCCAGTGGTTGAACGGCTGCAAGGTAAGCTCTTTCACAAAGCCGCTTACGCCTTTCATTTTGATGCTGTAGAAAAGAATCAGGATAAACACGCCCAGCGCCATCGACAGGGTGATGTTCACGTCCGCAGACGGTACAACACGCAGCGCAGGCAGGCCGAAGATGTGCTCGCCGATGAACGGCAGCAGGTCAATTGGCAGCAGGTCCATCAGGTTCATCAGGAAGACCCAAACGAACACGGTCAGGGCCAGCGGAGCAATCAGCTTGCTCTTACCATGGTACATGTCTTTCACGCTGCCATGGACGAAGCCGATGATCATCTCAACGAACGTCTGGAATTTCCCTGGAACACCGCTGGTCGCTTTTTTAGCAACACTGCGGAACATGGCCAGGAACAGAAGACCCAAAACCACCGAGAAGAACATGGAGTCGATGTTGATCGTCCAGAAGGTGGCCGGGGGGTTATGTGGATCCACCAGCGAGAATGTACGCAGGTCCAGCTGAAGGTTATTCAGATGGTGACCTATGTAATCCTGCGGCGTCATATTTTCTGAAGCCATGATGCCTTTTACCCTTTGTTATTGATTACAGCTGGAGCCAGAACTTGTACCACCAGCACCAAAACCCACGTTGCTATCAGCGGCATGAATACCACTTTCAAAACCGCCAGCGCCATCACCAGTAGAGCAAAGGTCAGCAACACCTTACACACTTCGCCTAGGGCGAAGGACCAGGCCACGCGGCCTTTGGCGGGTGTATGCGCCTGATGACGCCAGGCAAAAATCATAAACAACACGTTTGGCAGCACGACCGCCAAACCCCCGCACACGGCGGAAATGCCCCAGAAGGGGTCTTTGAGGCTAAACAGCAGTCCACTTGCTATCACAGCCAGAAACTGAATGAACAGAAGCTTACGAGCAACGTTTCTACTCAAGAGCGACACAGACATCACGTTTTTACTCCTGCTCCCTTCGAGGTATGCCGCGTGTCGTATAAAACGTCCTTTAAGGCTCAGAGTCAAGCATCAAAAAGCGGACAAATTATACGGTGCGTACCCGTGATTTCAAACATTAAGTAGCGAAAAGGTGAATAAATGTTTAAATATTTTTCCCCAGCGCTATTTTTTAACTTTCGTAGAAAGCACCGACCTTCGAGCAAAACTGCAAACAGCGCGAAAACGTTGACTACAAAGCGTGCACGAGATCACAAAACACACATTTGCGATAAGGTTGTATTTATCAAAGCCGTAAATCGCCCAGGATTATCTTTCTGAAATTAAACACAAAATATCGCAACTATTTTCAAAACAGCCCCGTACACAATAAAAACCTTTTATTGACATTCTTAATAAATAATTAACATTGCGTTCTGGTTACAGCCTTCCACTTTTAGCAGGCTGATATTTTCATAGTTGACTATCTTCGCGATGAATAATCGACGTGAGGTTAACCGCAAGAAAATCCCTGGTAAAAAAGCGGTTAAACGCTCTCTGGTTAACCCCGGTTAGTTGTGCTGTTTTTTAACATACTCAGAACAGCACAAATTCCACATTTTTTATTATTTTTTTAAAAATTGTTTGGCTTAATTATCACCAGATGACGTTCACCGTCGAGCTGCGGAACGTTTAATTTCTCGATGGTTTCAACGCTAAAACCGTCCGGAAGCTGTTCAATTTCATCACCGGGCAGCTGTCCTTTCAGCGCATAAAAACGGCCATCTTCTGCTGGCAGATGCTTACACCAGCTCACCATGTCATTGAGCGAAGCAAACGCACGGCTGATAACGCCGTCAAACGGCGGCTCTGCCGGAAACTCCTCTACCCTGCTCTGTACGGGCGTGATGTTATCGAGCTTCAGTTCATGCTGAACCTGGCGTAAAAAGCGCACGCGCTTGCCCAGGCTGTCCAGCAGCGTGAAATGGCTCTCGGGTCGGACAATCGACAGCGGAACGCCCGGCAAACCCGGCCCCGTCCCCACGTCGATAAAACGTCCACCTTTCAGGTACGGCGCCACCACGATACTATCGAGAATATGGCGAACCAGCATCTCGTTGGGATCGCGCACAGACGTCAGGTTGTACGCTTTATTCCATTTGTTCAGCATATCGACATACGCCACCAGCTGGTTTTTCTGGTGATCGGTGAGCGAAATACCTGCCTGATCCAGCAGACGAGAGAGTTTGTTGAGCACGGTGAATACCTGTTGAGAGTTTTTTTGCCCGGTGGCGCTGCCGCTTACCGGGCCTACGAATAAGTAGGGCGGGTCAGCGAAGCGCCACCCGCCAAAAGCAATGTCAATTACGCGCTACGGCGCAGCATGCCCTGCTTTTTCAGCCACACCAGCAGGATCGAAATCGCCGCCGGCGTAACGCCCGAGATACGGGAGGCCTGGCCAATCGATACCGGTTTGTGATCGTTCAGCTTAGCGATCACTTCGTTGGAAAGGCCCGTCACCTGACGGTAGTCCAGCATTTCCGGCAGCAGCGTGTTTTCGTTGCGCTGCTGTTTTTCGATCTCATCCTGCTGACGCGCGATGTAGCCTTCGTACTTCACCTGAATTTCGACCTGCTCGGCAGCTTCAGCGTCTTCAAGGCCCGGTGCGAACGCGGTCAGTTTGACCAGATTCTCGTAGGTGACTTCAGGACGACGCAGCAGATCTTCGCCGCTGGCTTCACGCGACAGCGGCGCTGTTAAGTGAGCGTTCACTTCGGCAGCGGTTTCCGCCTGTGGGTTTACCCACGTGGTTTTCAGGCGCTGACGTTCCTGTTCAATACGTTCCAGCTTCTCGTTGAAGCGCGCCCAGCGTTCGTCATCCACCAGACCCAGCTCGCGGCCTATCTCGGTCAGACGCAGGTCGGCGTTGTCCTCGCGCAGCATCAGACGATATTCCGCGCGAGAGGTAAACATACGGTACGGTTCTTTGGTGCCCAGCGTGCAGAGATCGTCGACCAAAACGCCCAGATAGGCCTGAGAACGCGCCGGCGCCCAGCCCTCTTTCTCGGCAGAGAAGCGGGCAGCGTTCAGACCGGCAAGCAACCCCTGCGCTGCGGCTTCTTCGTAGCCGGTGGTGCCGTTAATCTGCCCCGCGAAGAACAGGCCGTGGATGAATTTGCTCTCCAGCGTCGGCTTCAGGTCACGCGGGTCGAAGAAATCGTACTCAATAGCGTAGCCAGGGCGAACGATTTTCGCATTCTCCATCCCCTGCATTGAGCGAACAATTTGCATCTGCACGTCGAACGGCAGGCTGGTGGAGATGCCGTTCGGGTAAATTTCGTTCGAGGTCAGCCCTTCCGGCTCCAGGAAGATCTGGTGCTGGTTACGATCGGCAAAGCGCATCACTTTGTCTTCGATCGACGGGCAGTAACGTGGGCCGATCCCTTCGATCACGCCAGCGTACATTGGGCTGCGGTCGAGGTTATTGCGGATCACGTCATGGGTTTTTTCGTTGGTATGCGTGATGTAGCACGGTACCTGCTGCGGGTGTTGCGCCGCGTTGCCCATGAACGAGAAAACCGGCATCGGGTTATCGCCGTGCTGTTGGGCCAGTACGCTGAAATCAATGGTGCGTGCATCGATACGCGGCGGCGTGCCGGTTTTCAGACGGCTGACGCGCAGCGGCAGTTCACGCAGACGACGAGACAGCGGAATGGACGGCGGATCGCCAGCACGGCCACCGCTGTAGTTGTCCAGACCAATATGGATTTTGCCATCCAGGAATGTCCCGACCGTCAGCACCACGGCTTTGGCGCGGAACTTGAGGCCCATCTGGGTCACGGCGCCCACGACGCGATCGTTCTCAACGATAAGATCTTCTACCGCCTGCTGGAAGATCATCAGGTTCGGCTGGTTCTCCAGCGCGGTGCGCACGGCCTGGCGGTAAAGCACGCGGTCTGCCTGCGCACGAGTGGCGCGAACAGCAGGGCCTTTACTCGCGTTTAGTATCCTAAACTGAATGCCCGCATGATCGATCGCTTTCGCCATCAGGCCGCCAAGTGCATCCACTTCTTTTACCAGGTGTCCTTTCCCAATGCCGCCAATCGCCGGATTACAGGACATTTGTCCCAGCGTGTCGATATTGTGTGTCAAAAGCAGGGTCTGCTGACCCATTCGCGCTGCGGCCATTGCGGCCTCAGTGCCTGCATGACCCCCGCCAATGATGATGACGTCAAAAGGATCCTGATAAAACATGGTGGTCTGCCTCGCGTAAAGCGGTATGAAAATGGATTGAAGCCCGGGCCGTGGATTCTACTCAACTTTAGTCTTTCGAGAAAGCATTGGGATCCTGGGCTATTAAAAAGAAGATCTTTTTATTTAGAGATCTGTTCTATTGTGATCTCTTATTAGGATCGCGGACACGTGTGGATAAGTCCGATCCTGCAAATAAGATCATGCAGTTAGGAAGGATCGTTTGCTGTGAATGATCGGTGATCCAGGACCGTATAAGCTGGGATCAGATCGCGACTTTATACACAGGCCAAAAACGACGCTAGGGTTGTTCTTTGGATAACTACGGGTTAATACGAGCTTTTAACCAGAGTTATCCACATCTGTTCGCGCGATCTTTAATCGTTTTTGAGTAAATTTTTCCATTCCGCGAGCCAGATCTCGGCTGGATCTTCCGGAATGTCATGATCGAGGATGTTGATCTTGAGCGTTTCACCCAGCTGTTTTGCTCCGCAAGCGGTAACAGCGGCTTCGACCTTCTCTATTGCCCCGCAAAAGGTGTCATATTCACGACTGCCGATCCCCACTGCGCCAAAACGGACGTTTGACAGGTCGGGCTGCTGTTCCAGCAGTTCGTCATATAAAGGTTGCAGGTTATCCGGCAGATCGCCCGCACCGTGCGTGGAGGTGATCAGCAGCCAGACCCCGTCAACCGGGAGATCTTCAAGCAGCGGCCCGTGCAGCGTTTGTGTAGAAAAGCCTGCATCTTCCAGCTTCTCAGCCAGATGTTCCGCTACGTATTCCGCACCGCCAAGAGTGCTGCCGCTGATAAGGGTAATGTCCGCCATTGATCGCTCGCTCAGATAAAGAGGGGATCATTGTACGCTGTGAACGAGCTGGGATCTACCTGTGGAAAATGTGGGAATGAATTTGCCCGATCACGGGCGGATGGTACGCATGATCGGGTTTTGCAGGGAGATCAGTGTCTCGGTGGACTGAATTTCATCGATTGTTTGGATCTTGTTGATAAGTACCTGCTGGAGGGCATCGATGGAGCGGCACATCACTTTAATAAAGATGCTGTAATGCCCGGTGGTGTAGTACGCCTCGGTGACTTCATCGAGCGCGTTCAGCTTTGCCAGCGCGGAGGGGTAGTCTTTTGCGCTTTTAAGAATAATGCCGATGAAGCAGCAGACATCATAACCCAGCTGCTTCGGGCTGACGTCGATGCGCGCACCGGTAATGATCCCTGCCTGCTTCATCTTCTCTACGCGAACGTGAATGGTTCCCGGGCTGACGCCAAACTGTTTCGCCAGTTCGGCGTAGGCTGTACGGGCATTGGCCATTAAGGCCTCAAGGATGCCGCGGTCCAGATTGTCGATCTGATAATTTTCCATAGCTTTTTCTTATGAAGATTAATGAATACGTCTATTCTAGCGTCTTATTTTAACGAATCAAAAGTGAAGGTGGCTTTTTGTTGATGGGTTATTGAATTAAGTGTCGGTTCTGTTGCTTAATCATTATCAACAGGACGCAGGAGTATAAATAATGAAAACCGCTTACATCGCAAAACAACGCCAGATCAGTTTCGTAAAATCCCATTTTTCCCGCCAGCTTGAAGAGAAGCTTGGTCTTATTGAAGTTCAGGCGCCGATTCTGAGCCGCGTGGGTGACGGGACGCAGGATAACCTGTCTGGTTGCGAAAAAGCGGTACAGGTAAAAGTGAAAACACTGCCAGACGCCCAGTTCGAAGTGGTGCATTCCCTGGCGAAGTGGAAGCGTCAAACCCTGGGACAACACGACTTCAGCGCGGGCGAAGGGCTCTACACGCACATGAAAGCCCTTCGCCCCGATGAAGACCGCCTCTCCCCGATTCACTCTGTCTACGTTGACCAGTGGGACTGGGAGCGCGTAATGGGTGACGGCGAGCGTCATGTCGGCACGCTGAAATCCACCGTTGAGGCGATCTACGCGGGGATCAAAGCGACCGAAGCGGCCGTGAGCAAAGAGTTTGGTCTGGTACCGTTCCTGCCGGATACGATCCACTTTGTCCACAGCCAGGAACTGCTGAGCCGCTTCCCGGATCTGGATGCCAAAGGCCGCGAGCGGGCGATCGCCAAAGAACTGGGCGCGGTATTTCTGATTGGCATCGGCGGCAAACTGTCTGATGGCAAACGTCACGACGTTCGTGCGCCGGATTATGATGACTGGAGCACCGCGGGCGAAAGCGAATATGCCGGTCTGAACGGCGATATTCTGGTCTGGAACCCGGTTCTGGAAGATGCGTTTGAGCTCTCTTCGATGGGGATCCGCGTGGATGCAGAGGCGCTGAAGCGCCAGCTGGCGGTGACCGGTGACGAAGATCGCCTTAAATTAGAGTGGCATCAGGCGCTGCTGCGCGGTGAAATGCCGCAGACCATCGGCGGCGGTATCGGGCAGTCCCGTCTGACCATGCTGCTGCTGCAACTGTCTCACATTGGTCAGGTGCAGTGTGGGGTCTGGCCGCAGCAGGTACGTGAAAGCGTCGATTCTCTTCTTTAATTAACGCCGCCAGCGTCTGAGCAGACGGCTACGCAACCCGGTATCAAAGCGCCAGATATGATCGAAGATGCGCATGATGCCGGGTTTTCCATGTGCGGACATCGCCACGGCATGAAAACGGTGCTGGTGCACGCGCTGCAGCTCCTTCACTTTATTTACCACATCTTCCGGCAGCCGCTGGGCAATGAAATCGGAAATCACCACCGCGTCAGCGTCGTACCAGTCGCCGCCCTGCATCCGTTCTACAATGCTGCGAAAACAGCTGGCCAGATCGGTGCCGCCGCGAAAACGCTGGCTTAAAAAGCGGATGGCCTGCTCAATGCCCTGCTGGTTCGTCAGCTCGTAGCCCACGACTTCGCTGGAGAAGAGCATGATAAAGCAGCGACGGCGGTCAGCGAGCGCCACGCGCATCAGCGCCAGACAGAACGCCTTCGCACACTGCTCGTTAAAGCCGCCCATTGAGCCGGACGTATCTACGCAGACAATAAACGGCCCGCGCGGCTGCTCATCAAAGTCCTGATGCACGACCGGGCGCTGGCTGAGCTTCTCTCGCCAGGCTTCGCCGTGCAGCCGATAGGTGAGAAGCTGTTTTTCCACCAGCCGACGGTAAAACTCATACTCCAGTTCGGTCATTCCCAGCGTGCTTAGCTCGGTCGGCAGCAGGCGCAGGATGTCATCGCTTTGCTGGAGTCCGTCGACCTGCTCCGGCACGGTAGCCGGTTCGCGTACAAGGGTGCGGAAGGTTTCCATCGGGGCATCCTTCTTTGGGACCGATTTGGCCTCTCGCGAGCGGCCGAGCTGTTCTGCGAGCTTCATCAGCTCCGGCTGCTGGGTAAGAAAGTCGCCGTACTTCACGATCAGCTGATAATCCCCGCGCCGCAGCTGCCCGGCGCTCATATCCCAGAGGCGACCAGCGGCGTTTTCATTTTCTACCAGCACCTCTTCGAGCTGGCCACTCAGCGTCATGCGTTCCTGGACTTCGCTGAGCAGCTGTTCCCGCTCTTCATCCAGAAGCTGTTGGTTCAGCGTGGTAGCCTGGACGACCAGGCTCAGGCGCCAGCGCTGTAAAAAGAGCGTGTGCAGCGCCGGGGTAAAGGTGACGTTTTCTGCGACCAGCGTTCTGGCCTGGCTGGCAAACGGAGAGTGGACTTTATCGAGCAGGGTAAGGGTTTGCGGGATCTGGACGATAAACTGTGGCGTCGATAGCCGCTGACACTGCTGATAGGCCGCGACTTCCTCCGTCAGTTCGGGCGGGACTTCTGTCTCCTTAAACCGCTGCCGCAGATTGTCGCGCCAGCGCGGGAGATCGTCCGTCATCGCTTTTTTGAGTTTCGGGAATTTTTCAAAGAAGGCCGCCAGCTGCGGCGATGCCAGAAGGGTAATCACCACCTCCTCGATCAACCCTTCCTCGCTGACGGCCAGCATTATATTGAGCGTGTCCAGCGTTAGCATTGACGCGCCTGTTTGATCTGCGCGCTGACGTCCTGCAGGCTGGCTTCAATGCGACCTAGCCAGTCGCTATGAATAAAGAGGCATTTTTGCTGCTCGCTGAAGCGGGTGTGCTGCTGATGCCATTCGGTATCCAGCGCTTCCAGCTGTTGTTTAATCTCTTCCGGCACGCTGTCCGAGGCGGTGCCGGGAAGCGCAAGACGCGATCCCTGAAGGCTCACGTCGCGGATCACCAGGTGCTGACTGCTGTCCACTTCCATATTCAGCGGCTGCGCGAAACCGATGCCGTTGAGCTTTCCGCGGATCTCCCCGCCCTTATCCAGCCACTGCGCCAGCGGCTCGCGCTCAATCGTAATGTGCACCACCTGCATATCATGCAGCTTGAGGGGCTGCTGGAGCAGCAGTGTCAGCGTCGTGCCGGTCAGATCGGCGGGTAGCTCGTAATGCGGTTTGCGGGCGAACATGCCGCCCAGTCGGTTCACTTTTAGCGCGGTTTTATCGCTTTGCTGCTGCTGGAGCTGAATGCGCCGTTGGGCAATCGCCCCCAGCTGGTTGAGCATCGCCTGCTGCCCCCAGGCGTGCCCGGTCATCAAAACGTCCAGCTGCTGCTGCATCAGGTTCATGCCTTCTGCGTCGTGCCAGAGGCAGTCTTTTAGCAGGATCAGATCGATAGGGGCGACCGCGTCGCGACCGCTGAACAACGCGCTGGCCTGGAGCAGACGGATCGCTTTTTTCCAGCGACGATCTGAGACGTACGGGGCGGAAGGCAGGGAATCAAGCTGCTGGCGCAGCATGAAGATCAGCTCAAAGACGGCGTCGGGCAGCTTAATTTTGCCGATCTCGTCCTGCCACTGATGGTACTCCTCGTCCGTCACCTGCAGTGAAGGTGCCACCGGGTTTTCGTTTTCGTCCTGCTGGCTCACCAGCATTGAACGGAAGTTTGATTTATCCTGGACTTTATCCAGCCACAGGCGGATCAGCATACGGTCATACAGCGCTTCCAGGCTGCTGTCGGCTTCGGGCAGTTCGTTTGACGCGGCCACCAGTAGGCGCATGGGGATCTTCTCTTCGCTCGCGCCGTTGCGGAAGCGGCGTTCGTTGATTGCCGTCAGCAGGGTATTCAGAATGGCCGGGCCGGCTTTCCAGATCTCATCAAGAAAGACGATTTCCGCTTCCGGGAGATAGCCCGCCGTCAGACGCTCATAGCGCCCTTCATCTTTCAGCGCCTGAATAGAAAGCGGGCCGAAAACTTCTTCTGGCGTGGAGAAGCGCGTCATCAAATACTCGAATGCGCGAGCGTTCTGGAAAGCGAACTTTAGGCGGCGTGCAATCAAACTTTTGGCAATGCCCGGCGGTCCCAGCAGAAATACGCTTTCACCGCTCAATGCCGCCAGCAGGCAAAGGCGAATGGCGTGGCTGCGCTCGTAAAGGCCTTTCTCCAGCGCGCTGCTGAGGCGGGAAATTCTTTCTGCTAATAAATGTGAGTGAGCCATAATAGTTTTGCATCCTTTCGCCGTTGTGGCGGCCAATTGAAGCGAGTATAGACGTTTCAGTCAGGGCTGGTAATAGGCTGAAGTGCGGCGCAATTTTCTTTGCGCTACATTAATGCGGTTGCATTTAGGGGTACGATTTTGCAATGAATCGTGCATACTGTGCGCTTTTTGTGGACCAAGGGACAGGAACACATTTGTTATTTAAACGAAAAGACTAGTCTATGAGCACTGATAATAAGCAATCATTACCCGCAATAACGCTTGCGGCGATCGGGGTTGTCTACGGTGATATCGGCACCAGCCCGCTTTATACGCTTCGTGAATGTTTGTCCGGCCAGTTTGGCTTTGGTGTTGAGCGCGATGCCGTGTTTGGCTTCCTGTCCCTCATCTTCTGGCTGCTGATCCTGGTCGTTTCCGTTAAATATCTCTCCTTCGTTATGCGTGCAGATAATGCGGGCGAAGGCGGGATCCTGACCCTGATGTCCCTTGCCGGTCGCAATACCTCGGCCAGAATGACGTCTGTGCTGGTAATTATCGGCCTGATAGGTGGCAGCTTCTTCTACGGGGAAGTGGTGATAACACCGGCTATCTCGGTGCTCTCGGCGATTGAAGGGCTGGAGATTATTGCCCCGCAGCTTGATGCCTGGGTTGTCCCGCTGGCAATCATCGTGTTGACGCTGCTGTTCATGATCCAGAAACACGGTACCGGGCTGGTGGGCAAACTGTTTGCGCCGATTATGCTGGCCTGGTTCCTGATCCTGGCGGCGCTCGGTTTGCGCAGCATTATTGCGAACCCGGACGTGCTGCATGCGCTGAACCCTTACTGGGCGGTGCATTTCTTCCTTGAATACAAAGTGGTTTCCTTCGTGGCGCTGGGTGCGGTCGTGCTCTCCATCACCGGTGTGGAGGCGCTCTATGCTGACATGGGGCATTTCGGGAAGCTGCCTATCCGCGTGGCATGGTTTATTGTGGTGCTCCCGTCGCTGGTGCTGAACTACTTCGGTCAGGGTGCGCTGTTGCTCAAGAACCCGGAAGCGATTAAGAACCCATTCTTCCTGCTGGCACCTGACTGGGCGCTGGTGCCGATGCTGATCCTCGCAACGCTGGCGACCGTGATTGCCTCTCAGGCGGTGATTTCCGGGGTGTTCTCTCTGACCCGTCAGGCCGTTCGTCTGGGATATCTCTCGCCAATGCGCATCATCCATACCTCAGAGATGGAGTCGGGCCAGATCTACATCCCGTTCGTTAACTGGCTGCTCTACTTTGCTGTTGTGATCGTGATTGTTAGCTTCGAACACTCCAGTAATCTGGCGGCGGCCTACGGTATTGCCGTGACCGGTACGATGGTGCTGACGTCGCTTCTCTCCACCACGGTGGCGTACCGCAACTGGCACTGGAATAAGTTCCTCGTGGGGATGATTCTGGTGGGCTTCCTGTGCATTGACGTGCCGCTGTTCTCTGCGAACCTCGACAAAATTGTCTCCGGTGGCTGGCTGCCGCTGACGCTGGGCCTGTTGATGTTCATTGTCATGACCACATGGAAAAGCGAGCGCTTCCGCCTGCTGCGCCGCATGCATGAGCACGGTAATTCTCTGGAGGCGATGATCGCGTCGCTTGAGAAATCCCCGCCGGTGCGCGTGCCGGGTACCGCGGTTTACATGTCTCGTGCCCTGAATGTGATCCCGTTTGCGCTGATGCATAACCTTAAGCACAACAAAGTGCTGCACGAGCGCGTGATCCTGCTGACGCTGCGCACCGAAGATGCGCCGTACGTTCACAACGTGCGCCGCGTACAGATTGAGCAGCTGTCCCCGACCTTCTGGCGCGTGGTGGCGAGCTACGGCTGGCGCGAAACGCCGAACGTGGAAGAGGTGTTCCACCGCTGCGGTCTGGAAGGGTTAAGCTGCCGGATGATGGAGACGTCGTTCTTTATGTCCCACGAGTCGCTGATCATCGGCAAGCGCCCATGGTATCTGCGTCTGCGCGGTAAGCTGTATCTGATCCTGCAGCGTAACGCCCTGCGCGCGCCTGACCAGTTTGAGATCCCGCCTAACCGCGTCATTGAGCTGGGGACGCAGGTCGAGATTTAAGTCTCCGTGCGGCCTGATGCCCTCACCCCGTCCCTCTCCCACAGGGAGAGGGCGCAAACATCTAAAACGGTAACCTGACGGTTACCGTTTTGCATTTACCTCCCCTCCATTTCACTTAGCGAAACGTTTCGACGTTGATCACAAATCCGTTACGTCATGATGGTTTTCTGAACATTTATGCGGCTACACTATTTTTAGCGAAACGTTTCGCTAGTGGAGCAAGAAAATGAAGAAAGGCACGGTTCTCAACTCAGAAATCTCATCGGTTATTTCCCGTCTTGGGCATACCGATACGCTGGTGGTTTGCGATGCAGGCTTACCGGTTCCGCGCAGCACAACCCGTATCGATATGGCGTTAACGCAGGGCGTGCCCTCGTTTATGCAGGTACTGGAGGTGGTGACGGCGGAGATGCAGGTTGAGGCGGCCATTCTCGCGGCGGAAATCAAACAACATAATCCGCAACTCCACGAAACGTTGCTCAGCCACATTGAGCAACTGCAACAACACCAGGGAAACACCATAGAAATTCGTTACACAACGCACGAACAGTTCAAACAACAAACCGCAGACAGTCAGGCGGTGATTCGCAGCGGGGAGTGTTCCCCGTATGCGAATATCATTCTCTGTGCTGGCGTCACCTTCTGAGGCCATCATGGACGCATTACTGCAACTCAAAGGGATCGATAAGTCGTTCCCGGGCGTAAAAGCCCTCTCCGGTGCGGCGCTTAACGTCTACCCAGGACGCGTGATGGCGCTGGTGGGCGAAAACGGTGCCGGCAAATCCACCATGATGAAAGTGCTGACCGGGATCTATCAGCGTGATGCCGGTTCACTCGTTTGGCTGGGTAAAGAAACCACCTTTAACGGCCCGAAATCCTCTCAGGAAGCGGGCATCGGCATTATTCACCAGGAGCTGAACCTGATCCCGCAGCTGACCATTGCGGAAAACATCTTCCTGGGCCGCGAGTTCGTGAACCGGTTCGGCAAAATCGACTGGAAAACCATGTACGCCGAAGCGGACAAGCTGCTGGCGAAGCTGAACCTGCGCTTTAAGAGCGACCGCCTGGTGGGCGACCTCTCCATCGGCGATCAGCAGATGGTGGAAATCGCGAAGGTGCTGAGCTTCGAGTCGAAGGTCATCATTATGGATGAACCGACCGATGCCCTGACCGATACCGAAACCGAATCCCTGTTCCGCGTGATCCGCGAGCTGAAAGCGCAGGGGCGCGGCATTGTCTATATCTCTCACCGCATGAAAGAGATCTTCGAAATTTGCGACGACGTTACCGTCTTCCGCGACGGCCAGTTTATCGCCGAGCGCGAAGTGGCGACGCTGACCGAAGATACGCTGATCGAAATGATGGTGGGACGTAAGCTCGAAGACCAATATCCGCATCTGGACAAAGCACCGGGCGAGATCCGCCTGAAGGTAGATAATCTCTGCGGCCCGGGCGTAAATGATGTGACCTTTACCCTGCGTCAGGGCGAGATCCTGGGCGTGGCGGGCCTGATGGGCGCGGGCCGTACCGAGCTTATGAAAGTGCTGTACGGCGCACTGCCGCGCACCAGCGGTTACGTTACCCTTGACGGCCATGAAGTGGTGACCCGCTCGCCGCAGGACGGGCTGGCGAACGGCATCGTCTATATCTCCGAAGACCGCAAGCGCGACGGCTTAGTGCTGGGCATGTCGGTGAAAGAGAATATGTCCCTCACCGCGCTGCGCTATTTCAGCCATAGCGGCGGCAGCCTGAAGCATAAAGATGAGCAGCAGGCGGTCAGTGATTTTATCCGTCTCTTCAACGTTAAAACCCCGTCGATGGAGCAGGCTATTGGCCTGCTTTCCGGCGGGAATCAGCAGAAAGTGGCGATTGCCCGCGGGCTGATGACGCGCCCGAAGGTGTTGATCCTCGACGAGCCAACCCGCGGCGTGGACGTGGGCGCGAAAAAAGAGATCTATCAGCTGATTAACCAGTTCAAGGCCGACGGTCTGAGCATCATTCTGGTCTCTTCCGAGATGCCAGAGGTATTAGGCATGAGCGATCGCATTATCGTCATGCATGAAGGGCATCTCGGCGGTGAATTCACTCGCGAGCAGGCCACCCAGGAAGTTCTGATGGCTGCCGCTGTGGGCAAGCTTAATCGCGTGAATCAGGAGTAAGAAGATGACTACCCAGGCTGTTTCTGGTCGCCGCTATTTCACAAAGGCATGGCTGATGGAACAAAAATCGCTGATTGCCCTGCTGGTGCTGATCGCGATTGTCTCGACCATGAGCCCGAACTTTTTTACCGTCAATAACCTGTTCAACATTCTGCAGCAGACGTCGGTGAACGCCATTATGGCGGTCGGCATGACGCTGGTGATTTTGACCTCGGGTATCGATCTGTCCGTCGGTTCCCTGTTGGCGCTCACCGGTGCGATCGCCGCTTCAATTGTGGGAATTGAGGTCAACGCGCTGGTGGCCGTTGCGGCTGCACTGGCGGCTGGCGCGGCGATTGGTGCCGTTACCGGTGTGATTGTGGCAAAAGGCCGCGTTCAGGCGTTTATCGCCACGCTGGTGATGATGCTGCTGCTGCGCGGTGTGACCATGGTTTACACCAACGGTAGCCCGGTGAATACCGGGTTTACGGATAACGCGGATCTGTTTGGCTGGTTCGGTATCGGTCGCCCGCTAGGTGTCCCGACCCCGGTCTGGATCATGGCTATCGTCTTCCTGGCGGCGTGGTACATGCTGCACCATACCCGCCTGGGCCGTTATATCTATGCGCTGGGTGGTAACGAAGCGGCCACGCGCCTGTCCGGTATCAGCGTTAATAAAGTCAAAATTATCGTGTACTCCCTGTGCGGCCTGCTGGCCTCTCTGGCGGGCATCATCGAAGTGGCGCGCCTCTCTTCCGCACAGCCGACGGCGGGGACGGGGTACGAGCTGGATGCCATCGCGGCGGTGGTTCTGGGCGGTACGAGCCTTGCGGGCGGTAAAGGTCGCATTGTTGGGACATTGATCGGCGCACTGATCCTCGGTTTCCTGAATAATGGTTTGAATTTGTTAGGTGTTTCCTCCTATTACCAGATGATCGTTAAGGCAGTGGTGATTTTGCTGGCGGTACTGGTAGACAACAAAAAACAGTAACTGACGACACTACAGGACATCTTAGATATGAACATGAAAAAACTGGCTACCCTGGTTTCCGCTGTCGCGCTGAGCGCAACCGTAAGTGCTAACGCCATGGCGAAAGACACCATCGCGCTGGTTGTCTCTACCCTGAACAACCCGTTCTTCGTCTCCCTGAAGGACGGTGCGCAGAAAGAAGCGGACAAACTGGGCTACAACCTGGTGGTGCTGGATTCACAGAACAACCCGGCGAAAGAGCTGGCTAACGTTCAGGACTTAACCGTTCGTGGCACCAAAATTCTGCTGATCAACCCAACCGATTCTGATGCCGTAGGCAACGCCGTGAAGATGGCAAACCAGGCGAAAATTCCGGTGATCACTCTGGACCGTCAGGCAACGAAAGGCGAAGTTGTGAGCCACATTGCGTCTGATAACGTGCTGGGCGGTAAAATTGCTGGTGACTACATCGCGAAGAAAGCCGGTGAAGGCGCGAAAGTTATCGAACTGCAGGGTATCGCCGGTACTTCCGCGGCCCGTGAACGTGGTGAAGGCTTCCAGCAGGCCGTGGCTGCACACAAATTCAACGTGCTGGCCAGCCAGCCGGCAGACTTCGACCGTACTAAGGGTCTGAACGTCATGCAGAACCTGCTGACCGCGCATCCAGAGGTGCAGGCGGTATTTGCACAGAACGATGAGATGGCGCTCGGTGCGCTGCGTGCCCTGCAGACCGCGGGTAAATCAGATGTGATGGTTGTCGGATTTGACGGCACGCCGGATGGTGAAAAAGCAGTAAATGATGGCAAACTGGCTGCGACCATCGCTCAGCTGCCTGAGCAGATTGGCGCGACTGGCGTTGAAACTGCCGACAAAGTGCTGAAGGGCGAAAAAGTTCAGGCCAAATATCCTGTTGACCTGAAGCTGGTCATTAAGCAGTAAAGGCGATTCAGGCAGTCGCTGGCTGCCTGAGGGACACCAAATAAAAGAAAAGTGTGGCATACGCCACCGGGTAATACCGGTGGCGCTCTCAGATGGACACCTCAATACATGAAAACCGCAGGCAACCTCGTCGTCCTTGGCAGTATCAATGCCGATCACATTCTTAACCTTGAAACGTTCCCCACTCCGGGCGAAACCGTCACCGGCAATCAGTATCAGGTCGCGTTTGGCGGTAAGGGCGCAAACCAGGCAGTTGCCGCCGGGCGCAGCGGGGCGAATATCGCGTTTATCGCCTGTACGGGTGATGACGATACCGGCGAGCGCGTACGCAAGCAGCTGGCGAGCGACAACATCGATACTGCACCCGTCAGCGTTGTTGAAGGGGAATCTACCGGCGTGGCGCTGATTTTCGTTAACGCTGAAGGTGAGAATGTCATCGGTATTCATGCGGGGGCTAACGCCGCGTTAACGACTGAACGCGTCGAAGCGCAGCGTGGGATCATCGCCGGAGCGGAAGCCCTGCTGATGCAGCTGGAGTCTCCGGTTGAAAGCGTGCTGACCGCCGCGAAAATTGCGCATGAAAATCATACCACTGTCGTACTTAACCCTGCGCCTGCCCGTGTATTATCAGATGAACTGCTGGCGCTGGTAGACATCATTACGCCGAACGAAACCGAAGCGGAAAAGCTGACGGGCATTCGCGTTGAAAATGACAATGATGCCGCGCGTGCGGCGAAAGTGCTGCATGCAAAAGGCATCGGGACCGTTATCATTACTCTTGGTAGCCGCGGGGTGTGGGCTAGCGTCAATGGCGAAGGCCGTCGCGTGCCGGGCTTTAAGGTCAAAGCCATTGATACCATCGCCGCTGGAGACACCTTCAATGGTGCGCTGGTGACGGCATTGCTGGAAGGAAAAGCGATGGATGACGCGATCCGCTTTGCGCATGCCGCCGCCGCGATTGCGGTGACGCGCAAAGGCGCACAGCCTTCCGTTCCGTGGCGTAAAGAGATCGATGAATTCTTAAGTCAGCAGGGGTAACGCTTGGCTACGATGAAAGATGTCGCCCGCATGGCGGGCGTTTCTACTTCGACCGTCTCTCACGTTATTAATAACGACCGCTTCGTCAGCGAGGCGATTCGGGAGAAAGTCGAAGCCGCAGTAAAAGATCTCAACTATGCGCCGTCGGCGCTGGCGCGCAGTCTGAAGCTTAACCAGACGCGCACCATCGGCATGCTGATCACGGCCAGTACCAATCCTTTCTATTCTGAACTTGTTCGTGGCGTAGAGCGCAGCTGCTTCGAGCGTGGCTACAGTCTGGTGCTGTGCAATACTGAAGGCGACGAGCAGCGCATGAACCGCAACCTGGAAACGCTGATGCAAAAACGCGTCGACGGGCTGCTGCTGCTCTGTACCGAAACGCATCAACCTTCAAAAGAGATCATTCAGCGCTATCCTTCTATTCCCACGGTAATGATGGACTGGGCGCCGTTCGACGGGACCAGCGATCTGATTCAGGATAACTCGCTGCTGGGCGGCGATATGGCGACGCAGCACCTGATTGATAAAGGCTATACCCGCATTGCCTGCATTACCGGCCCGCTGGATAAAACCCCGGCGCGCTTGCGTCTGGAAGGCTATCTTTCGGCAATGGAGCGGGCAGGGCTTGCCATTCCTGATGGCTATCGCATCACCGGCGATTTCGAGTTTAACGGCGGTTTCGAGGCAATGCAGACGCTGCTGGCGCAAGAGCCTCGCCCGCAGGCGGTGTTTATCGGCAACGATGCGATGGCGTTTGGTGCCTATCAGGCGCTGTATCAGGCGGGACTGCGCGTTCCGGACGATATGGCGATCGTCGGTTACGATGATATCGAACTGGCGCGCTACATGACGCCGCCGCTGACCACGATCCATCAGCCGAAGGATGAACTGGGTGAGCTGGCCATAGACGTGTTGATCCACCGTATGGCACAGCCCACGCTGCAACAGCAACGTTTGCAGCTTACTCCTGTTCTGATGGAACGCGGTTCGGTTTAGCTTTCTCTTTGTGACGCTCTTTAATCAGGTTCCGGCCATCTTTCGGTTTTAACAACATAAAGACCAGCGCCGACACCACGGTAAGCGCGCCCATGGTGATAAAGGTATAGTGGAACTGCTCAACGGTATTCGTGCCGCCAAACCCTTCATAAAACCGCAGCACCGCCGCGCTCACGGCTACCCCGAGGCTGATCGACAGCTGTTGGGTCACCGCCAGTACGCTGTTGCCGCTGCTCGCGTTCTCGTCGGTCAGGTCCGCAAGGGTGATGGTGTTCATCGACGTGAACTGCGTTGACATCGCCATTCCCAGCACAAACAGCGGCAGGATCAACATCCAGACCGGTAACGCCGCGGATTGCAGCGAGAACTGCGCAATCATCAGACCGATAAAGACCGTCACGCCAACCAGCGTTTTACGATAGCCAAACCAGCGCAGTACCTGCGTGACCGTTGATTTCGCCAGAATGGAACCCATTGCCGTGGGCGCCATCATGCAGCCGGCAATCAGCGCCGGGTAGCCGAACCCCACCTGCAGCATCAATGGCATCAGGAACGGTACGCAGCCCGTGCCCAGACGTGAGGCAATATTGCCCGCGATCCCGACGGAAAAGGTTCGGGTGTTAAAGAGAGATAAAGAGATAAGCGGTGTCGGGTGACGACGCGCATGGCGTATATAAAGAAGGAACAGCAGAATACCAATGAGGATGACGGCGAGCGCCAGCCACGTTTCAACGAGCTTCTCGCCAATGAGCTCCATGCCACTTGAGAACAGCACCAGGCTCAGTCCAAACAGGAAAAAGCCGCCCATATCGAAGCTGCGCCTTGGCGTGGTGAAGTTCGGCATATATTTGCGGGCATAGATCAGCCCTGCCACGCCAATCGGAATATTAATCAGGAAAATCCAGTGCCAGCTTGCCCAGGTAACCAGCACACCCCCGAGGACCGGGCCAAGTATTGGGCCGACCAGCCCCGGCATGGTGACAAAGTTGAGTACGGGGAGCAGTTCGCTGCGTGGGTAGGCACGCAGCAAAGCGAGGCGCGCCACCGGCATCATCATCGCGCCGCCTATTCCCTGCAGTACGCGAAAGATAACCAGCTCCGTTAATGAAGTGGATAGCGCGCAGGCCAGTGAACCGAACGTAAAGAGCGTTACGGCCAGCATGAAAACTCTGCGGGTACCGAAGCGATCGGCCAGCCAGCCACTTACCGGGATCAACATCGCCACCGTGAGGGTGTAGCTGATGATGGCAGACTGCATTGCCAGCGGGGAGCGGTTAAGGCTTTGCGCAATGGCGGGAAGCGCCGTATTGAGGATGGTGGCATCCAGTGCCTGCATAAAGAACGCCATGGCTGCAATCCACGGCAATCCGGCCATGCTGCGCGCTTTTTTCTCTGTCATTTATTTACCTGCTGGTGGGGTGGTGCGGTCAGCAATGCCTGACATGCAGTCAGGGCTCGCTGCCCGTCGCTCTCCTGAATGGCATCTACTATCGCCTGATGCAAATCCAGCTTTACCACTTCGTCTTGTGTAATAGAGGTAAAGTAGGTGTGGTACACCGAATGGAATAACGAAGCAAAGGAAGTGAGGAACGGATTGGCGCTCATCATATAGATATGTTCATGCCAGGCCATATCGACCTCAATCCATCGTTCCCGGTTGAAGTGTTTTTTCAGGAACACCATCTCTTCCATGAGTGCGTTAAGCTGCGCTTTCTGCTCTGCTGTCCCGAGCGTGGCGGCAAGCAGGCATGCCTGAGGTTCAAGACTGCTGCGCATTACAAGAAAGTGATCGACGACCTGATGAAAGTTGTCTTCGGTCATCCACCAGGAGAGCAGCTCCTGATCGAGAAAATTCCAGTTATTCTGTGGCATCACGCGCGTGCCAATACGAGGGCGTGGAAGCACCATGCCTTTTGCCGTCAGGGTTTTCACCGCCTCGCGAACCGCGGTACGGCTTACTCCAAACTGCTCACCCAGCTCCAATTCACCCGGCAGGATGCTCCCCGGGGCATATTTACCCGCTAAAATCCGCTGCGCCAGCTTTTCTGCCAGCACATAGGACAGATTTTTTTGGGCGGCCAGCTGTTGTGCGCTTAATGGCATCGCTTTTATTCCTTAATGTTTCATGCTGTTAATTATGCCACCTCGAATGTGATTGTGGTTGCAGATACATCAAATAGAACAATTTGTAGCTTGATATCACCTCTGTTGGTGAAAAAAAACACGGTCAGAAACTTTTTTTGAATTTCCTCTTGTCACTTAAGAATAACGCCCTATAATGCGCCTCCACTGACACGGAACAACGGCACACACGCCGCCGGGTCAGCAGAGAACAGCGAAAATAAACGCTTGACTCTGAAGCGGGAAGGCGTAATATGCACACCCCGCGCCGCAGCGAAAACGAAGCGGCACTGCTCTTTAACAATTT